>JBFEXG010000143.1:0-6440 GCA_041546005.1 Paracoccaceae bacterium | reverse complement strand
TAGGGATAGGTGCCGAAGTCGATATCCAGAAGCGCGCCTTGGGCGCCTTCGAAAAGGATGCGTTTGCCAGCCTTGCGGGCGTCGTTCATCACCTTCCAGACCGGCGCGGCGAAGGGCAGGATCTGCGGCGCGATGGCCCGCAGGTCGGCCAGCAGGGCATCGCGGTTGATCGGATCGAGGCCGAGACCGGCGCGGAGCGCGTTGTGGTGCACGAGCGCGCGGTCGACGCGCAGCTCGAGCGTTGCATCATCGGCCAGATCGGCCACGCGGATCACGCGGCGGCCCACCTTGTCTTCATAGGCCGGGCCGATGCCACGGCCAGTGGTGCCGATCTTGGCGACCGAATTCTGGCTTTCACGAGCGCGATCCAGCTCACCGTGGAACGGCAGGATCAGCGGCGTGTTTTCCGCGATCATTAGCGTCTCTGGCGTGATCTCGACGCCTTGGGCGCGGATGCCCGCGATCTCTTTCACGAGGTGCCACGGGTCAAGCACGACGCCGTTGCCAATCACCGAGAGCTTGCCCCCGCGCACCACGCCCGAAGGCAGCGCGTGCAGCTTGTAGACGGTCCCATCGACAACCAGCGTATGGCCCGCGTTATGGCCGCCCTGAAAGCGGGCGATCACATCGGCCCGCTCGCTCAGCCAGTCGACGATCTTGCCCTTGCCCTCGTCGCCCCACTGTGCGCCGACAACCACCACGTTTGCCATGATCTCAATCCCTTCGGAGTAAACCCGAGCCCGTATAGCGCCGCACCCTATGAAGCGAAACCTCAATTTCGCCGCAGGGCTGGACGCAGGCGCCTCGCCGCGCCATCTTTCGGCAAAACAAGACAGGAGGCTGAGATGGGCTTTCTTTTGCGCTGGGGCTTTGCCTTTGCCTTGCTGGCCGCGACCTATAACCCAACCAAGTGGAACTATGCCCACTGGGCGAGCGTTGGCTGGGGCGAGCAGATGTCGCTCGTGGTTCTATCTGGGCTGATCCTTTTCATCGGATACGTGATCTATGTGCGGGCCACGCTGCGCTCGATAGGCGTTTTCGGGATGTTCCTTTTGCTTGCCGTGGCAGGGACGCTCCTATGGGTGCTTTATGACTACGGGGTGATCGACCTGACCAATCCCACGATCAACACATGGCTCGGGCTTCTGATCCTGTCGCTCGTGCTGGCAATCGGGCTTGGCTGGTCAATCGTGCGGCGGCGGCTTTCGGGTCAGCTCGACGTCGACGATTATGACGACAACGAATAGCCTCTAGCCCGCCGACAGGCGCACCGGCTCGCCGTGCGGCGTATTGAGATAGGCGCGGCGCCATTGATCGGTGAGGGCTGCGATCTCTGCCCCGCCGGCCATGTCTTTCAGGATCACCTCAAGCGCCTCAAGCCACGCCTGAAAATAGTCGTCACCACCGTCGAGTTCCTTGGCAAGCCCGTTGCGCTTCAAAGCGGCGCCGAAGGACTTGGTCCAGTCTGCCCATGAGAAATGCCCTGCTTCGCTCAGATGCACGGTCAGGGCAAAAAGTTGGGCGTGCCACGGGGCCGAAAAGACCGGTTCATCCATTAGCCGGCTCCAGATAGGGCTCCCACAGATCGAGGATCACCTCGTCGCGCGGGTCGGCTTCGGGACCCCAGAGCGCCTGCGCCGGAAAGGCCACGGCATAGATTGGCTGTGGATCTTCACCGCGTCCGTGGGCATGAGCGTCGGGGAAGATATGGCAACCATGGAAGGCGCGCACCTCTCCGAACTGCCCCGAGGCATAGGCAGGCAGCCGGGTGTGGCCGCCGGCGACGAAGGGATTGGCGGCGGGGTGTTTGGTCTGCACCCTGTCGCCCGGCACGAACCTCGGGTCGGGGCCGGGCCGATCAACAGGGCCGCCTTTGGCCAGTGCGGCGGGAACAATATCGGCCCGCAACTTTCGGTCGGCGAGGGGCGAGCCGCCCTCTGCATGACCAGCCGCAAGCTCTTCGCGGGTCACAACGCCCCTCTCGACGAGCAGGTTTGCGAGACCGGCCATCCATTTCTCGTAGTAGGAAAAGCGGCTGTAATCTTTTGGCGCGAGCTTTTCGCGCGCATGGCGCGAGATATCGAGGTTCCACTGGCCGAGCGCCCCTGCGGCCAGTGTGACCGCCAAGGCCCGCGCGTGCCAATCCTTCTCGAAAACCGGCGCATCTGGCGCGTCAGGGATAACCGCCCCGTCGCCGAACCGCCCGCCCATGTCGTGGACGCGGCTCATGCTCTAGGGCCTTCGACAAGCCCCGTGCCCACCATCGAATCGCGACTGACGAGAGTGGCAAGTTCTTCCGCGCTCAGTCCTTCGGTCCCCACGGGGCGCATTGGCAGGACGAGATAGCGCATCTCGGCGGTCGAATCCCAAACCCGGACCTTTTGCGTGGGCAGAGGCGTCACACCGAACTCGGCCAAAACCTCTCGCGGCTCGCGTACGGCGCGGGCACGATAGGCATCGGACTTGTACCACGCAGGCGGGATGCCGAGGAGCGGCCACGGATAGCAACTGCAGAGCGTGCAGACGACCATGTTGTGAACCTCGGGCGTATTCTCGACGACCGTGACGTGCTCGCCCTGCCGTCCATAGAAACCCATCTCGGACACAGCCGCCGTTCCATCCGCCAGAAGCGCTGCCTTGAAGGACGGATCGGTCCAGGCGCGGGCGACGACCTCGGCGCCGTTCTTCGGGCCGATCTTGTTTTGATAGGTATCGATGATCGCATCGAGCGCGGCCGGATCGATGAGGCCCTTCTCGGTCAGAAGGGTCTCGAGCGCCTTCACGCGCAGCGCCGGCTCTGAGGGCAAGACAGCATGTGCGTGATCGTGGTCATGGGAATGATCATGGGGCATGAGCCCACCTTGCATCGGGCGGTTTTTTAAATCCAGTCAGATCGTGCCTTGCCCCGCACAGCAAACTTGCCTAGATAGCGCGCTGTCGAACCGGAAAGAGAAGCCGTGGAAAACGTTGTCCTTGTCATTCATCTGATCCTTGCGCTTTCGCTGATTGGCGCGGTGCTTTTGCAGCGCTCCGAAGGCGGAGGCCTTGGCATGGGCGGCGGCAGCGGTGTCATGTCGGCTCGCGGTGCGGCCACGGCGATGGGCAAGGTCACTTGGGGCCTCGCCATCGGTTTCATCTGCACCTCGATCGCCCTGACCATTATCGCCGCCGAGAAATCGGCCGGTGTATCGGTCATCGATCGGCTTGGAGCGGCTCCGGTCGAAGCACCGGTCACGACCACGCCGGACCTTGGCTCGGATCTGCTGATGCCCAGCGCGACAGACGGCGCGCCGCTTCTTCCGAGCGGCAACTAACCACAATCCTTTGCCCCAGCATGGGCATACGCAACATCATGTTGCGTAACTGGTTGCGTTTGCGGGGCGAATCCGGTTAAACTTAAATCCCGTGATGATGCGATCCTGAAGGATGCCTCGCGGGGCCGCATTTCCTGAAATTTGACAAGTGAAAAAGGGGACGAGCGGCCCATGGCGAGATATGTTTTCATTACCGGTGGCGTGGTCTCTTCGCTGGGCAAAGGTCTGGCTTCGGCGGCACTCGGAGCGCTTTTGCAGGCGCGCGGTTTCTCCGTCCGGCTGAGAAAACTCGATCCCTATCTCAACGTCGATCCGGGCACGATGTCGCCTTTCGAGCACGGCGAGGTTTTCGTCACCGACGATGGCGCCGAGACCGACCTCGACCTCGGCCACTATGAGCGCTTCACTGGCGTTGCCTGCCGCAAGACCGATTCCGTTTCCTCGGGCCGCATCTATTCCAACGTGCTCGAGAAAGAGCGCCGCGGCGACTATCTCGGCAAGACCATTCAGGTCATTCCGCACGTCACCAACGAGATCAAGGATTTCCTCCGCGTCGGCGATGAGGAAGTGGACTTCATGCTTTGCGAGATTGGCGGCACGGTGGGCGATATCGAGGGCCTGCCCTTCTTCGAGGCGATCCGCCAGTTCGCCCATGAAAAGCCGCGTGGCGAGTGCATCTTCATGCACCTCACCC
Source organism: Paracoccaceae bacterium (assembly GCA_041546005.1). GTDB lineage: Bacteria > Pseudomonadota > Alphaproteobacteria > Rhodobacterales > Rhodobacteraceae > RFZI01. The sequence continues at coordinate 2,432 of JBFEXG010000143.1, read as the reverse complement.
TCCTGCCCTATCTGGCCGCCTCGGGCGAGTTGAAGACCAAGCCAACCCAGCACTCGGTGAAAGAGCTCCAGTCGATCGGTATCGCGCCCGATGTGCTCGTGTGCCGGTCCGAGCATCCCATCCCCGAGCGCGAGCGCGAGAAGATCGCGCTCTTCTGTAACGTTCGAAAAGAAGCGGTTGTCGCCGCCTATGACCTCAAGTCGATCTATGAGGCGCCGCTTGCCTATCACCGCGAGGGGCTTGATCAGGCGGTGCTGGATGCCTTTGGCATCTCGCCCGCGCCGAAGCCGAACCTCGAGAAATGGCTCGACGTGCAGGACCGCATCCACAACACCGATGGTGAAGTGAATGTCGCCATTGTCGGCAAGTACGTCCAGCTCGAGGATGCCTATAAATCGATCAAGGAAGCCCTGACCCACGGCGGCATGGCCAATCGGGTCAAGGTCAATGTCCAGTGGGTCGATGCCGAGGATTTCGACCGCGAAGATGTGGGCGAGCGGCTCTCCGGCTTCCACGCGATCCTTGTGCCTGGCGGCTTTGGCGAACGCGGCACGGAAGGCAAGATCAAGGCCGCGCAATTCGCCCGCGAGCGCAATGTGCCCTATCTTGGAATCTGCCTCGGCATGCAGATGGCGGTGATTGAAGCGGCGCGAAACGTGGCGGGTGTCGCTCGGGCCGGCTCGGAAGAGTTCGACCACGAAAAGGGCGAGAAGCGGTTTGAGCCGGTCGTCTATCACCTGAAAGAGTGGGTGCAGGGCAACCACACCGTGAGCCGCAAGGCCGATGACGACAAGGGCGGCACCATGCGCCTTGGCGCCTATACGGCCAATCTCAAGGAAGGCTCGAAGGTGGCGGAAGTTTATGGCGCGACTACGATCGAGGAGCGGCACCGGCATCGCTATGAAGTGGACATGAAATACAAAGACAAACTTGAGAGCTGTGGCCTTGTGTTTTCCGGCATGAGCCCCGACGGGCGGCTGCCGGAGATTGTCGAGTGGAAGGACCACCCGTGGTTCATCGGTGTGCAATATCACCCGGAGCTAAAGTCCAAGCCCTTTGCGCCGCATCCTCTGTTTGCCGATTTCGTCCGCGCGGCGCTGGATACCTCGCGGCTGGTTTGAAGAAGGGGGCTCTGCCCCCGCCCCTTCGGGGCTCCCCCGGAGTATTTGAGGCCAAAAGAAGCGGAAGGCGGGATGCTCTCCTATCAGCATGGCTATCACGCGGGAAATATGGCCGACGTGCACAAGCACGCGCTTTTGGCGTGGATGCTGAGGTATCTGACGCAGAAGGACAAACCGCTCAGCTATCTTGAAACCCATGCAGGGCGCGGGCTTTACCGGCTGGATGCGCCCGAGGCGCTGAAGACCGGCGAGGCGGCAGCAGGGATAGAGCGCGTCGAGGGGCTTGGCTGGTTCGGGGCGGAGCACCCTTACTCGGCTGCGCTTGCCAAAGTTCGCTCCGAACACGGGGCCGCGGCCTATCCCGGATCGCCGCTGGTGGCGCAGGCTTTCATGCGGGCCGAGGATCGTATGACGCTCGCCGAGTTGCATCCGCAGGAGCACGCGGCACTTGCCGAAGTGTTGGGCGGGCGGGCGCAGGTCTTGAAGGAAGACGGGGCGAAGATGGCGCTGCGGATGGTGCCACCCGAGCCGAAGCGGGGGCTTTTGCTCATCGATCCGAGCTATGAGATCAAGGGGGACTACGAGGCGGCGGCGAGGCTCGTGCGGCAGGTGCATGGGCGCTGGTCCGTCGGCGTGATCGTCCTGTGGTATCCGATCCTGACCTCGGGGCTGCATCGCACCATGGCGGTGACGCTGGAGCGGGCGCTGCCGGATGCCGTGCGCCACGAGGTGCGATTTCCGCCAGCGCGCGAGGGGCACCGGATGGTCGGGTCGGGGCTCTTCGTCGTCAACCCACCCTATGGCTTCAGCGCAGAGGCCGCGCGGCTATCACGGCTCTTTGACGGCCTCGCCCCCTTTTCGGGTTGATCCGAGCGGCTTATACCAAACCCATGCTTGACCGACTCCTCCGCCAACTGATCTCACCCACCCCCGATCCGCTTGAGGGGGCCGACGCCCGCATCGCCCTTGGGGCGCTACTTGTCCGGATCGCCAAGGCGGACGGAGACTATTCTGCAGACGAGATTGCGCGGATCGATCGAGTTCTGGCGCGGCGCTATGGATTGGATCCGGTTGAAGCGGCAAAGCTCAGAGCGGAGTGCGAGGCGATCGAGCATGAAGCGCCGGATACGGTCCGGTTCACTCGCGCGATCAAGGCGGCTGTCGACTATGAGGACCGGGCGGGCGTGGTCGAGGCCATGTGGCAGGTCGTTCTGGCCGACGGTGTGCGCGAAAGCCACGAAGATGCGCTGATGCGCATGGTGGCGCCGATGCTGGGTCTGTCCGATCAGGACAGCAACGCGATCCGCCGCC
>JBFEXG010000179.1:0-5159 GCA_041546005.1 Paracoccaceae bacterium | reverse complement strand
TGGTCTAGGTTCCGGTAGCGCAGCGTGATCTCTCCGGATTCCTTGCCTGCTTCATGTTTGATCGACACGCCCATCTTGAGTGTCGCCGCCAGTTCTTGCTCGATCGCGACCGTGTCGGCATCCCTCTCGGCTTTGGCGGCCATCTTGTTTTCACTTTTTTGGGCCTTGTTAGAGGCTTTTTTCACAAGCGCCTCGGTTTGCCGCACCGAAAGGCCTTTGACGATGATCTGACGAGCAAGCGCCATTGGATCAGACGCGCCCACAAGGGTTCGGGCGTGACCGGCGCTGAGGCGCCCGTCGGTCACAAGGCCCTGAACATTCTCGGGCAGCGTCAGGAGGCGAAGGAGGTTGGCGATGTGGCTACGGCTTTTGCCAAGGCCCGTCGCGATCTGTTCCTGTGTGTGGCCAAAGCGGTCCATGAGCTGACGATAGGCGGCCGCCTCGTCGATTGCATTGAGGTCGGCACGCTGTATGTTCTCGATGATAGCGACCTCAAGAACTTCGGAATCCGAAAAATCCCTAACAAGGACGGGGACTTGGTGAAGCCCCGCGACTTGCGACGCTCGCCACCGGCGCTCGCCGGCGACAATCTCGTAATGGCCGTCGCGAGTTGGATCACGGCGCACGATCAGCGGCTGGATCACTCCTTTTTCCGCGATCGACGCGGCGAGATCCTCGAGCGCCTGAGGGTCGAAGGCACGGCGCGGCTGGTCTGGGTTTGGATGAAGATGGTCGATCGCCACTGAAACCTCGCGGCGAGCGGGATCTCCGGCGCTGATCGTTTCCTTCGGTGCAACATCAGACATGAGAGCCGAGAGACCACGACCTAAGCCACGGGTTTTGTTAGGTTTATCAGCCATTTGCAGCCACCTTTTCCCTTTGGATAAGCTCGTTGGCGAGCTCTCTGTATGCTTCCGTTCCCTTTGAAAGCGGATCGTATTCGAGGATCGGCATTGCGAAAGACGGCGCCTCGCTGAGCCTGACATTTCGCGGGATAACCGTTTGGAACACAAGATCGCCGAGGTTGTCGCGCGCGTCAGCCTCGACCTGTTGAGACAGGTTGTTGCGGCGGTCATACATCGTCAAAACCACGCCCTCGATTCGCAGCTTCCGGTTTGCGCTCTGCCGAACCTCTCGAACAGTTAGCATCAGTTGCGACAGACCCTCGAGCGCGTAGAATTCGCTCTGGAGCGGGATGAGAACGGAATGTGCCGCGACCATCGCGTTGACCGTCAAGATATTGAGAGAGGGGGGGCAATCGATCAATATGTAGTCGAGCGCGAAAGCATCGATTGCAGCTTGGCGTAACGCATCGTGCAAAAGAAAGCTGCGCTTTTCGTTGGCGACAAGCTCGATATCTGCCGAACTAAGATCGGTATTGGCGGGAATGATCAGAAGTCCGTCCCAGCGGGTCTCTTTGATCGCTTCATAGAGCGTCGCGTCGCCTGCCAGCAGATCATAGGCCGTGTAGTCCCGATCTTCGGGGTCGACCCCGAGTCCGGTTGACGCATTCCCCTGCGGATCAAGATCGACCAGAAGAACGCGCCGCCCCGATTCCGCAAGCGCCGCAGCGAGATTGACGGCGGTAGTCGTCTTTCCAACGCCGCCTTTCTGGTTCGCAATTGCGATGATCTTGGGGTCGCTGGTGCGGCTTACGTCATACACGTTTTATGTCCTTGATCGCTAGGATGCGCGCGCTGGCGTCCGTCATACTTGCGTGTTTTTCGATATTAAACAACCAGTTGGTGCTTGAATCGTCGATTTCCTGATCGGCCGTTTTTCCCTTTGGAAAGAGCGCTGTCCCGCCTGGCTTGAGGTGTCTGTCGGCGAAGGCGAGCAACTGATCGAGCGGCGCCAGGGCTCTGGCAGACAGCACATCCGCGCCCATTGGGGCCACTGCATCGACTCGATTGGCCAAGACACCCCCCTCAAGTCCCAGTTCGCGCAGCGCGGTGCGAAGGAAGGCCGCTTTTCGTTGGTCGCTTTCAATCATGACGTTTCTGGCGCCGGGCTCGAACTGCGTAGCAAGCGCGGCGACAACAACCCCGGGAAGGCCTCCGCCGCTTCCGATATCGAGCCAAAGCGAAAACCTTGGTGGCGCGAAATCATAAACCTGTACGGAATCAAGGATGTGACGATCCCAAATATCCTCAGCGGAGCCCTTTGATATAAGGTTGATCTTCTGCGTCCATTTTTTGAGAAGATCTGCAAAGACGAGAAGGCGGTCCTCTGTTTCACGTGAAACATTCCTCTCCGCCAAGAACGGGTCGCGGGCTCGCGTCATGCGCTCCGAGCCTTTTCAAACCTGCGAATTCGTGCAAGCAGGAGCATGATCGCCGCCGGCGTCATCCCTTCAACACGAGCGGCCTGCGCGATTGTGGTTGGGCGTATCCGCTGAAGCTTGGAAGACAGCTCATTCGAAAGACCGTCAATCTCGCCAAAATTCAGGCCCGCCGGGATCGCGATCAGTTCGTCGCGCTGCATCGTGGCAATATCGCGGTCTTGCCGGACGACGTAGTTTGCATAGAGCGCGTCGCGCTTGATCTGCTCTTGGATGGAGCGCTCGATCCCACAAGATTCAGGAGCGATTTCCGCAAGTTGGGCAAAATCGAAGTCGGCCAATTGCATGGCCTCGAGAGCCGTCCGGTTTTGGCCGTCTGGGTTCAAATTAGCGCCCGTTCCGGCTATTTGACGCGCGGTCAGCACGACGCTGCCAAGGCTTTCTTTGGCCGCGTCGATGGCGCTCATCTTGTCCGAATAAGTCCGCCACCGAGTATCATGAACGAGATCAAGCTCTCGCCCTAGCAAGGTCAGCCGTTGATCGGCATTGTCGGCGCGAAGCGAAAGCCGGAATTCTGCGCGCGAGGTAAACATCCGATAGGGCTCTGAAACCCCTCGGGTCACGAGGTCGTCAATCATCACGCCGATATAGGAATTCGTCCGGCTAAAAGCCGCGGGTTCTTTTCCGGCGGCAAGACGCGCCGCATTGAGCCCCGCCACGAGGCCCTGAGCGGCGGCCTCTTCATATCCGGTGGTTCCATTGATCTGGCCCGCGAGGAAAAGCCCCGGAACATCGCGCAAAGCAAGGCTTTGGGTCAGTGCGCGAGGATCGACATAGTCGTACTCGATCGCATAGCCCGGCTGAAGAATCTGAACGTTTTCAAGCCCCTTGATAGATCGAACATAGGCCTCCTGAACATCAAGCGGCAGAGATGTCGAAATCCCGTTGGGATAGATCGTATGGTCATCAAGTCCTTCCGGCTCGAGGAAGACCTGATGGGAAGACTTGTCCCCAAACCGCACGATCTTGTCTTCGATCGACGGGCAGTACCGCGGCCCGACCCCCTCAATATGCCCGCCATACATCGCCGAGCGGCTGAGGTTGTCTCGTATGATATCGTGGGTGGCTTCGTTGGTGTGGGTGATGCCGCAAGAAATCTGCCGGGCTGAGGGGCGCACCGACAAAAAGGAAAACATCGTCGGGTCGTCGTCTCCGGGCTGTATCTCAAGCCCCGACCAATCGATTGTGCGCCCATCAAGCCGCGGCGGCGTGCCGGTCTTCAGCCGCCCTAGCGGCAGACCAAAGCTGTCGAGCCGCTCGGCCATCTTGACCGACGGATTGTCGCCCATACGGCCACCGGGCCGGGACACATCTCCAATGTGGATAATGCCGCGCAGGAACGTCCCTGTTGTGAGGACCACAGCGCTCGAAATGATCTCCGCGCCGTCCGCCAGGATGACGCCGACAGTGCGCTCGCCCTCCATCAACAGGTCGATCGCCTCTCCCTCAACAACGGTCAGGTTTTCGGTGCTCTCCGTCAGCGCCAGCATCTCGCGCCGGTAGATTGCGCGGTCCGCTTGAGCCCTAGGCCCTTGAACTGCGGGCCCCTTCTTGCGGTTCAACAGGCGAAATTGAATGCCGGCGAGGTCCGCAATCCGACCCATAACCCCATCCAGCGCATCGATCTCGCGAACGAGGTGGCCCTTTCCGAGCCCGCCAATCGCAGGGTTGCATGACATCACGCCAATGCCTTGCCGCTTGAGGGTGACAAGGCAGGTTCGTGCGCCCGTTCGCGCAGACGCGTGGGCCGCTTCGGTCCCGGCATGACCGCCCCCAACGACAACAACATCGAAATCGCGATGTTTCACGTGAAACACTCCTTACTTCCCGATACAGAAACTCGAGAAGATTTCATCCAGCAAGTCCTCCACATCTACCCGACCGACCAACATGTCAACGGCCCGGATCGCGCTTCGAAGCTCTTCGGCAACGAGGTCCGGCATATCCGCACCTCCCGCGATCTGCTCCTTGGCGGCCTCGAGACAGCCAAGACTTCGCACAAGGGCCTCCCGGTGGCGCTCACGCATCGCGATGCCAACCGACTGTGTCCGCACCTCAAGCCGTTCCTGAACAAGCGCGATCAACGCATCGAGCCCCTCGCCTGTCTTGCTCGAAACACCCAGCCGCGCCTGTGGAAAAATATCGGCCTTCGCTCCAATGATGATGTCCCCATCGCCAAGATCTAGATCCGGTTCCTCACCCGGCAACAACATATAGATGCGCAGATCAGCCATGGCGGCCCTCTGCCGCGCCCGCTCGATCCCAATGCCTTCCACGAAATCTTCGGTATTCCGAAGCCCAGCCGTATCCAAAAGCGTAACTGGAAGACCGCCAAGATCCATTCTGACCTCGATCACATCCCGTGTCGTGCCCGCATATTCGGAGGTGATCGCTGCCTCCCGCCCCGCAAGCCGGTTGAGCAGCGTCGATTTCCCGACGTTCGGCGCGCCAACAATCGCCACCTCAAAGCCATCGCGGATGCGCTCTGCAATCTTCACGCCCTCCGCCTCTCGCCGCATCTCATTGCCAACGCGGCCCAGCAGCTCGGACACCTCAGGATAGACATCAACCGGCACATCTTCGTCGGCAAAGTCGATTGTCGCCTCGACCAAAGCCGCCGCCCTGATCAGATCCCGACGCCAACCCTCGGCCTTGTCCCCCAACGCGCCGGAAAGCACGCGCATTGCCTGGCGCCGCTGAGCCTCGGTCTCGGCGTCAATGAGGTCTGCCAACCCTTCGACCTGCGCAAGATCACGGCGGCCGTTCTCCATCGCTCTGCGGGTGAATTCTCCGGCTTCCGCCTGACGCAGCCCGGGCT
>JBFEXG010000254.1:0-3660 GCA_041546005.1 Paracoccaceae bacterium | reverse complement strand
CGCCGTGCGCCGTGCGCGTGCGGGCCTGAACGACGAGAACCGCCCGCTGGGTTCGTTCCTGTTCCTCGGGCCCACTGGCGTCGGCAAGACCGAGCTGACCAAGGCCGTGGCCGAATTCCTTTTCGACGACGATCAGGCGATGACCCGGATCGATATGTCGGAGTTTCAGGAACAGCATTCGGTCGCCCGCCTGATCGGCGCGCCTCCGGGCTATGTCGGCTATGATGAAGGGGGTGTCCTAACTGAAGCGGTGCGCCGCAGGCCCTATCAGGTCGTCCTTTTCGACGAGGTCGAGAAGGCGCACCCCAAGGTCTTTGACGTGCTCTTGCAGGTCTTCGACGACGGTCGCCTCACCGATGGCCAGGGCCGGACCGTGGACTTCAAGAACACGCTCATTGTCTTGACCTCGAACCTCGGCACGCAGGCCCTTTCCAACGTGGGCGAAGGCGAGTCGACCGAGATGGCCAAGGGCGAGGTGATGGCGGCGGTGCGATCGCACTTCCGGCCGGAATTCCTCAACCGTCTTGACGACATGATCATCTTCGACCGCCTGAGCCGTGGCGACATGGACGGCATCGTCAAGATCCAGATGAAGCGCCTTGAGAAGCGCCTCGCTGCGCGGAACATCACGCTCAACCTCGACGACGATGCTCGCAAGTGGCTCGCGGACGAAGGCTATGATCCGGTGTTCGGGGCTCGCCCGCTCAAGCGCGTGATCCAGCGCGCCCTGCAAGACAAGCTGGCCGAGATGATCCTAGGCGGCGACGTGATGGACGGTTCGACCGTGCCGGTGACAACTGGGCCGGAAGGGCTGATTGTTGGTGGTCGGGTGTCGGGATCGAGCCGGCCAAAGCCGGACGACGCGGTGATCCACTGAAGCAAATAGGAAGGGCCCCGAACTTCGGGGCCCTTTGTCTTTCTTCTGGTGTTTCCGATTACATCGGCGGCAGGATCACCTGATCGATGACGTGGATCACGCCATTCGAGGTTTCGATGTCGGCGGAAATCACGTTGGCGCCGTTGATCTTGACGCCGTCCATCGTGGTGATGGTCACATCAGCACCGTTCACAGTTGTCGCGGTCATCCCGTCCGAAAGATCGGTCGACATCACTTTGCCGGCGATCACGTGATAGGTCAGGATCTTGGCAAGGGCTTCGGGATCGGCGAGCAGGCCCTCGACGGTGCCTTCCGGCAGAGCCGCAAAAGCTTCGTCAGTCGGAGCAAAGACGGTGAACGGGCCTTCGCCTTTCAGGGTGTCGACAAGGCCCGCGGCCTCGACGGCGGCGACGAGCGTGGTGAACGAGCCTGCATTGATCGCGGTGTCGACGATATCCATCGAATTGCCGCTGGCGTTGGCAAAGGTGGTGACAGCAACAGCCGAGCTCAGTGCGGCGGCCGAGGCAAATGTTACAAAAGTTCTGCGGATCATGAATTGCTCCCTAGCATGTGTTGATCATGCCAAGTCTACGAACGCCCCCTTGAGGCGGATCACACCCGAAACGACGATTTCCAGCGAATGTGACTGGACCCCGAGGAGAAAAAGGGTGTTTGGCGGCGCGCGCTCGCGGCGCCCTCAAGAGATGGTGAGCGGATGTGATCCGGCTCGTGCTCCAAATCGCGAAAACCGACCGATAACGAGGCACCAACGCACTCGTGAGACAACCAACCCGCCCAACTCGTCTATAGTTCTTGGAACGCAGAATTGAGGAAGTACCGAATGGCACGACGCTGGACCAATACCTTATCACGCGCGGATGTGACGCCCGAGCATCTCTGGCTCAACCGCCGCCAGCTTCTGGCCGGTGCGGGGGCGACTGGTGCGGCCCTGCTTGCCGGCGAAGCAAACGCCGAGGCGCTCGAGCCCAACAGCTGGGACGAGATCACCAACTACAACAACTACTATGAATTTGGTGTCGGCAAGGATGATCCCGCCCGCAACGCCGGTGGCCTTCGCACGTCGCCGTGGTCAATCGAGGTGAACGGCCTCGTCGAGCGCCCCGGCACATATACGATAGACGACCTGATCGGCGGCCTTGATCTCGAGGAGCGGATCTATCGCTTCCGCTGTGTCGAGGCCTGGTCGATGGTTGTGCCGTGGAACGGGGTCGAGCTGAACGATGTGCTTGATCGTGTCGGCGTCAAATCCTCTGCCCGCTATGTCGCTTTCGAGACCGTGGTCCAGCCCGATGTCATGGTCGGTGTGCGCCGCAAAGTTATGCCATTCCCTTATGTCGAAGGCTTGCGTCTGGACGAAGCGCGCCATCCGCTTACCATGCTGGCGACCGGCATTTACGGCAAACCGCTTGCCAACCAGTCGGGCGCGCCGATCCGGCTCGTCGTTCCGTGGAAGTATGGCTTCAAGTCGATCAAATCGATCGTGCGGATCAGCCTCGTCGCCGACGAGCCTCCGGCCAGCTGGCCGATGCTGAACCCGCGGGAGTACGGCTTCTATAGTAATGTGAACCCCAAGGTGGACCATCCGCGCTGGACGCAGGCCACCGAACGCAAGATCGGCGGCGGCCTTTTCTCATCGCGCGTGCCGACCCTGATGTTCAACGGCTATGAAGAGGAGGTCGCCAGTCTCTACGACGGCATGGACCTGCGGATCTATTATTGATGCTGAGCTTTCTGAACCAACCGCTGCGCCGCGTTCCGACATGGACGATCTATGCTGGAAGCGCGCTCTGGTGTGGCTGGCTCTTCTTTTTGGCGGCAACGGGCCAGATGGGCCCCGAGCCGATCAAGGCCCTCGAACACGCCTATGGCATCTATGCGCTGAAGCTGATCGTTGCGATCTTGCTGATCACGCCGCTTCGGAAATGGGCGGGGCTCAATCTTCTTCGCTTTCGCCGCGCACTTGGCGTGAGCGTCTTCTTCGTAGTCTTGGCGCATTTCGCCGTCTGGGCGATTCTCGATGTCCAGACTTTCGCTCGCGTTTGGGCCGATATCGTAAAGCGACCCTATGTGACGATTGGCATGGCTTCGCTTCTTTTGATGCTGCCGCTGGCGATCACGTCAAACGATCGCAGCCTTCGCAAGCTTGGCGCAGCGGCTTGGCGCAGGCTGCACCTCTTGACCTATCCGGTCGCGGTCCTCGCGGGGCTGCACTTCGTTTGGCTGGTAAAGGGCTTTCAGATTCGCCCCTTGCTCTATCTTCTGATCATTCTTGGGCTGCTGGCGCTGCGCGTGAAATGGAAAAGGCGAGCGATTCCTGCCTGACAAGACATCGAGTCTCTCAAACTTCGCGGGGTCTAGTGGATAGATCTGTGGATATCTCAATATCTTGTAGGGAGGGCTTGGACTTGAAGGAAATAATCTTTCGTAAGACAGCACTCAGACGCAGCGATCAAACCCTAACACCCTAAAAACACGCGATTTTTGGCAAAAAACAAAAAAATCGCATTCGAGCGAAAAAAGCCCTTGCGGCCCCCGAACACCGGACGTAAACACCCCCTCACCGAAGCGGCGGCGACGCTGCGACGGGCCGGACGGGAAGCGGAGACGCGGACGGTTCGGCGAAATCAGAGGCAGGGACGGGCAGGCGCGCCGGTTAAGTTAGGGCGCGGTTGGTTCGTTTTGGTCTGTGGTTTATGCTTTTTGACATTGATGATATCTGAAGAGATATGTGGGCGGTTTGGTTCGTTTCGATGGATCAACGT
>JBFEXG010000167.1:0-5532 GCA_041546005.1 Paracoccaceae bacterium | reverse complement strand
GACCGCGCTCGAACGGCTGGCCGAGGTTGACGAGGTGATCTTCGACAAGACCGGCACGCTCACCGTTGGCGCTCCGGTTCTCGCAGGCGCAGAAGCCATCCCCGCCGAAGATCTGGCCGTAGCGGCCGCTCTGGCGCGCGGATCGGCACATCCCCGTTCGCGCGCCGTCGTTGCGGCGGCCTCTCGGCTGGGCATAGCGCCGGCCGAGGTGGGCGATCTCAAGGAAGTCCCCGGTCATGGGGTCGAGGGGAGCTATGGCGGCAAACCTGTCCGGTTGGGCCGCCCGTCGTGGATCGGTGCTGAAACCGGCGAAGCGACGGTCATGCGGATCGGCGAGGCGGAGACAGTCGCCTTCCACTTCATCGACGACCTGCGCCCTGGCGCCGAAAAGCTGATCTCTGCGCTGAAGGCGCAGGGTCTCCCTGTTACGCTCCTCTCTGGCGACGCTCCGGGCATCGTCGAGGCCTTTGCCGAGCGCGTGGGCATCGACACTTGGCAAGCGGGCGTTCTGCCCGACGAAAAGGCGGATGTTCTTCGTGCCAAGGCGGCCGAAGGCAAGCGCGTCCTGATGGTGGGCGATGGTTTGAACGACACCGCGGCGCTGGCGTTGGCGCATGTCTCCATCGCGCCCGGTTCGGCGCTCGAGGCAACACGGGTCGCGGCGGATTTCGTGCTTCTTGCCCCCGATCTCATGCGGATTGCCGATGCGCTGCGCGTCGGGCGTTCGGCCCGCAAGCGGATCCTCGAGAATTTCGGGGTGGCCGCGGTCTACAACTTGATCGCCGTGCCGGTCGCCTTTATCGGCCTCGCCACGCCGCTTGCTGCCGCCATCGCAATGTCGACCTCGTCGATCATCGTTTCGCTCAATGCCTTGAGGACTCGCTAGGCCATGGAAGTCCTTGCCATCCTGATCCCGGTTTCCATCGGCCTCGGCATCGTCGGGCTGCTGGCGTTCTTTTGGACCATGAAGAACCGTCAGTATGAGGATCCCCAAGGCGATGCCGAGCGTATCCTGCGGAAGGATTACGACGACGAACCGGCGGAAGACCGCAAGCGCCGCTGACTTTTGAGATTTTCGGGAATTGGTCGGAGCGAGAGGATTCGAACCTCCGACCCCCTGCTCCCGAAGCAGGTGCGCTACCAGGCTGCGCTACGCTCCGACCGTGGCGTGCGGGGTAAACCGAACCGGCGGAATTGACAAGGCGTTATTTGGCGGAATCTGTAGCTTTGGCGCGATCGAGGAGCGTGCTGATCCGCGGGCTTGTCCCGGTCTCGGCCCGGCTTCTGGTTTGCAGCACCGGGCGCTTGCTCGACGTCCCGCGAGTCCCTTCCCGAAGGACGATGTAGAGGCCGCTTGCAATGATGATCATCGCTCCGACAGCGGTGTAGAGATCGACCGACTCCGAAAAGATGAAATAGCCAAAGATCGCCGCCCAGATGATCTGGGAATATTGCATCGGCGCGACGACGATAGCCTCGCCGGATTTATAGGCCCCGATGATAATGAGGCCAGCAGCCGATCCCAGAATCGCCATGATGGCGACAAGGCCGATATGGGTGGCTGGCATCGGCTCGTAGACGAACCCCAGCGCCGCACCCATGACGAAGAAGTTGGCCATCATCGGATAAAGCATGATGACGATGGGCCGCTCGTCACTGCCGATCCGGCGCACGACGACCGAAGCGAACGATCCGCCGATCGCCGCAACAACGGCCGCCATATGGCCAAGGCCAAGCTGGGTTTCGCCGGGGCGGAGCGCCACGACCACCCCGATCAGGCCCACAACGATGGCAATGCCACGGCGAATATGGATCCGCTCTCCGAGGACCGGAATGGCGAGGAGCGTGATCAAGAGAGGCGAGGCGAAAAGGATCGTATAGGTTTGCGCCAAGGGCAGAACCGAGAAGGCATAGAAAGCCGTGACACCGGTGATCAGCGTTGCCACCGTTCGTGCCATCATCCAGCCAGGGTGAACCGGGCGAAGCGTTCCGGGGGCTTGGTCCCGCATGATCATCAGGACAGCGAGCGGAAAGCTGAACAGGGTCGAGAAGAAGATCGTCTGCACCGGCGAGTAATCGCCACCGAGAAACTTCACGATCACGTCGTTGGTCGCGTAGACGGCAAAGGCGAGGAGGGCGAGCAAGGCCCCTCTGACGTTGTGATGCATCGGACTTCCGGCTGGTTAGCGCTATCACCTTTTAGACGCGGCAACCGGCAAAAGAAAAGCCCCGCCGAAGCGGGGCCCTTTGATTAGGTGTGGGTGGCCTCAGAGGCTGGCGTCGAGTGCTGCGATAACCGCATCGCCCATGGCCGAGGTCGAAACCGGCGCGCCGCCCTCGGGGCCCATCAGATCGGCCGTCCGCAGGCCATCGGCCAGCACCTTCTCGACAGCCTTCTCAAGACGGTCGGCCTCAGCGCCTTTGTCGAAGCTGTAGCGAAGCGCCATTGCGAACGACAGGATACAGGCAATGGGGTTGGCCTTGCCTTGGCCCGCGATGTCGGGGGCCGAGCCGTGGACGGGCTCGTAAAGCGCCTTGGGGCGGCCATTTGCCATCGGCGCGCCGAGCGAGGCCGAAGGCAGCATGCCCAAAGAGCCGGTAAGCATGGCGGCAAGGTCGGACAGCAGATCGCCAAAGAGGTTGTCGGTGACGATCACGTCAAACTGCTTGGGCCAGCGGGTGAGCTGCATGGCGCCGGCGTCGGCATACATGTGGCTCAGTTGAACGTCGGGGTATTCCTCGTCATGGACCTTCTGGACAATCTCGCGCCACAGAACGCCCGATTCCATCACATTGGCCTTTTCCATCGAGCAAACCTTGTTGCCCCGGCGGCGGGCCAGTTCAAAGGCCGAGCGCGCCACGCGGGCGATCTCGCTCTCGGTATAGCGCTGGGTGTTGATGCCCACGCGCTCGTTGCCTTCGGTGAAGATGCCGCGCGGCTCCCCGAAATAGACGCCCGAGGTCAGTTCGCGGACGATCATGATATCGAGGCCCGCGACCACGTCTTTCTTAAGCGACGAGAAATCGGCCAGCGCGTCAAAGCACTGGGCGGGGCGGAGGTTGGCGTAAAGGTCCATCTCCTTGCGCAGGCGCAGAAGGCCGCGTTCGGGCTTCACCGAGAAATCGAGGTTGTCGTATTTCGGGCCGCCCACGGCGCCGAGAAGAACGGCATCCACCTCTTGCGCCTTGGCCATGGTCTCGTCGGCCAGCGGCTTGCCATGCACGTCGTAGGCGCAGCCGCCGACGAGGTCTTCCGACACGTCAAACTTGAGGGCGCGCTTGTCGCCATACCAGGCGATGATCTTCTTCACTTCGGCCATGACTTCGGGGCCGATGCCGTCGCCGGCGAGGATAAGGAGCGAGGGGTTGGACATGGGTCTTTCCTTCGGGATCAAGAGTCGCCGACCCGCCTATCGGTTTGCCCGGAGGGCGTCAAGAAATCAGGCGGTTTGCACGAGGTCAGGGGCGTTTCGCCGCGTCTATTAGATCGACCCAGACAAGCCGGTGTGGTCCGGCGGCCTGCACATCAGGGCCAAGTGCGTTGTCGCTCGGCCAATAGACACCCGCCCCGGTCACATCCCAGTCCATCGATGGCAGAACATAGCTGACCCGCAGGTTGCCCTGCGGGCTTTCTGGCCAAGCGGCGGTGTCGAGCGAAGGATCGCCATGGTGCGACGGGTCAGCTGAGAGCATACCGCCTTCGCTTGTCGGCAGCGGATCTTGAAGGCGGGGATCCTCCAGAAGAGCACGGATCGCCGCATGGTCGCTGTCGCCATCCTCGGGATCGGCGTTGAGCTTGGCGGCGATAACGAAACGCTCGGGTGCCGGCCCAAAGGCACCATCGAGATAGAGCGACCAAAAGCGGATCTCGTCCCGATTGCGCAGGCCGTTGCGATCCTCCGGCCCATCAAAGGCTGGTGTCGTGGCGGCGCTGGCCAGAAGCGAGAAAGGCGGCGCGCCCTCGGGCAGAAACGGCACGATCCAGAACCCGGCGGAAGCAAGCCGCTGGGCGGCCTGCGCCTCTGCCGAGGGAAACGGCTGGCCGTCCTTGAGGGGCATCCGCGCGCCTGGCAAGTCTCGCCAGAGAAGCGCGTTGAAATCCTGAACCTTGGCCTCATCGATGGGCACCTTCGACAAAAGCGCCATCCCGCCGTTGCCCCGAAACAGGCCATAGCCCATCGCATCCCGCGCTTCGCCCAGCTTGCCGTTTCCGTCCATATCAAGCCCCGTCGGAAGGCCCGCATTGGTCGGGAGGGCAAAGCGGACTGGATAGATCCGGCCCAATTCGGCCAGCAGATCGGCAAAAGCCCCCAGCGCCGCGAGGCCGGCATCGTGGTCAAAGTCGGTCAAAAGTAGAATGTCGGGATCGACGGAGGCAATCACGCGAGCGATGGCCGCAATGCTCGTGTCCTGCCCCGACACGATATCCCGTAGCAAAAGCCCCGGCCCATCACGGCTTAGCGGCGAGGCAAAGGTCGCGATGCGGAAAGGATCAGCGTTTGCAGGCGGTGTGGCGAGCCAGAGGCTCAGGCCGATTGCTGCAGCGGAACCCAGCCTTCCTCGAGTGCTTTTGCGAGCGCGCGCTTCTTCTTGCTCTCCAAGATATTGGCGATCCGGCTGAGCGCGAGACCCCGCATAATCAATGATGCCGGCAAGAAGGCCCACGCCGTCACCGACCACACGAGCGTGTGCGGATTGGCGAGAGAAATTGGATCAACAAATTGCACCACGAGTTGCAGGACCGCAGGTACAAAGAAGGGAAGCGTAAGTCCAAAGATTCCGTTAACGGCGGCGTCGCGCCGGAGCTTCTGCACGACGTCTATTTCGATAGACGGATTAAAGAAGGGCAGATTGGTCCAGATATTGAATGGCCGGCCCGGCAGAGGCCACCGCCCGAACCGCAAGGTCAGGACTAAAAGCGCCAGCGCGAGAAGCGAGATGAAATAGGCGACGCCCGTCGCTGTCCGGAAGACGGAAATCTCGGCGTCCGTCGCCGATGCCGGCAAAAGCCCGACCATCAAGCGCACGGGCGACAGGGGGAAATCGATGGTCTCCGCGAGCCGCGATCCGGCCGTTTCAAGAAACGTCGTAAATGTTGTCGGGGCGACCTGTCCTCTGAGGATCGAGGAAAGAAAGAAAACGCAGGCGAAAACCGCCAGAAAACGGATGCGATTGACCGGCGGCGCCTCGCGGAATTCGATCAGAGACGGCGTTTTGCTGGCATATTCGGCGAATGTGGCGATCGCGGCGAGCACCGCGACAAGCATGGCAATCTGACCTGTTTCGCCCGGAGTTGACGGCAGAATGATCGACGGCGTCGCCACCAGCAGAATCACTGCACACGCACGGATCAACGCTCCGATAATTCGAAAAATCACTGCTCGTCCCTCGATCTGGCCGGACGCGATACTTGCCGCGCCTCTTTTCCAGTCTGGCCCTATCGGACCGCCTCATTGTTGACACAATCTTGCCCAGATTGCCTCAATCGGCAAGCGCCGAGTGGGCAGAGGGCGAGGCATACCGAGAATCGGT
>JBFEXG010000032.1:0-14320 GCA_041546005.1 Paracoccaceae bacterium | reverse complement strand
TCACAGGGAGGCGGGCAAAGTCGATCGGCATGACGATCGAGGCAGGCGCGATGCGGAGGGCATTGGTCAGGCAGAAATGGGCGAGAAGCCCCGCGCAACCGATGAGAATGAGCCACGGGGCCGTCGAGAGGTCGGGCAGAGAGATGTCGCCGTCGTAGCCCGCGAAGGCAAGGCCAAAGGCCGCCTGCATCGTCGTCAGGTAGAAGAGGATACAGGTGATTGTTTCGGTCCGCGTCAGACGGCGCGTGAAGACAGCTGTCAACGCAAAGCAAATGGCAGAGAGGGCGGCCGTCAGAAAGCCGATGTCGAGGCTTCCAGGGGTCGGCCGTGCGACGATCAAAATGCCGGCGAAACCCATAATGGCGGCAATCACGCCCGCCTTGCGGATCGGCTCAGCGAGAAAGATCGGAGACAGCAGGATCACCCAGATCGGTGTCGTGAACTCGAGGGCGAAAACTTGAGCCAGCGGAATCACGGTGATCGCAAAGAACCATAAGTTCTGCCCCGCGAAATGGGCGAGGTTGCGGCTGAAATGGAGGCCCAGATTGCGTGCTGCAATCTCGCGCCAGCGGCCCGTGGAGAACGCCACGGCGCCCACGATCAAAATGCCGGTTAGGCTGCGGTAGAACATGATTTCGAATGTATCGAACGAGGCACTCACCGCGCGGCCCGCGATTGCCATCGCCGTGAAGGAGGCAATCGCTCCTGTCATCCACACAGCCGCACGCAGCGTCGTGGCCAGATCAGTCTTCGGTGATGACATACTGCCGCTCGATCCCCTTGGTGGCCTGCCCCCAGGCGGAGGCAGCGGTCCGGGCCTGATGCGCCTCGAACGCCGCCCGGTCAGAGAACACTTCTGCAACCTCCCAGACAAGGGGATCGGCGCTTTGCTGCACCTCGAACGAGACGCAGCCCGGCTCGGCGCGGGTCATGCGGATGTGGTCAGGAAGATGCGCCGCGACGAGGGCGGCTTGACCCTCGTTTGAGCAGATGAGTTGGCCGGTGAGCCGGATCACTCCCACTCGATTGTTCCCGGCGGCTTTGACGTGATGTCATAAGTGCAGCGGTTGATGCCCTTGACCTCGTTGATGATCCGCGTGGCGGTCTCGCCGAGGAACTCGTGGGTGAAGGGATAGTAATCCGCCGTCATGCCGTCGACCGAGGTCACCGCGCGCAGGGCGCAGGCATAGTCATAGGTGCGGCCATCGCCCATGACGCCCACGGTGCGCACCGGCAGGATCGCCACGAAGGCCTGCCAGATCTCGTCATAAAGCCCGTGCTTGCGGATCTGGTCGATGAACACCGCGTCGGCCTTGCGCAGAATCTCGAGCTTTTCGCGGCTGATCTCGCCGGGGCAGCGGATGGCAAGGCCGGGGCCGGGGAAGGGGTGGCGGCCGATGAAGCTGTCGGGCAGGCCCAACTCGCGGCCTAGGGCGCGGACCTCGTCCTTGAAGAGTTCGCGCAGCGGCTCGACCAGCTTGAGGCCCATCTTTTCCGGCAGGCCGCCCACGTTGTGGTGCGATTTGATGGTGACCGAGGGGCCGCCCGAGAAACTCACGCTCTCGATCACGTCCGGATAGAGCGTGCCTTGGGCGAGGAACTCGGCGCCTTCGATTTCATTCGCGTATTTCTGGAAGACGTCGATGAAGAGCTTGCCGATGGTCTTGCGCTTCACCTCGGGGTCGGAAACACCCTCGAGCGCGCCGAGGAAGAGTTCGCTCTCGTCGGCGTGGATCAGCTTGATGTTGTAGTTGTCGCGGAACATGGTCACGACCTGCTCGGCCTCGTTCTGCCGCAGAAGGCCGTGATCGACGAAGACGCAGGTCAGCTGATCGCCGATGGCCTCATGAATGAGGATCGCCGCGACCGAGCTATCGACGCCGCCCGACAGGCCACAGATCACATGGCCATCGCCGACCTGCGCGCGGATCTTCTCGATCGCATCGTCCTTATAGGCACCCATGGTCCAGTCGCCGGTAAAGCCGGCGAGGCGGACGAAGTTTTCATAAAGCTTGGCGCCCTTAGGCGTGTGGTGCACCTCGGGGTGGAACTGCACGGCATAGAAATGGCGGCTCACGTCGCCGGTGATGGCAAAAGGCGCGCCGGGCGAGGTGCCATAGACCTCAAAGCCGGGGGCGATGCGGCTCACATGATCGCCGTGGCTCATCCAGACCTGCTCGCGGCCTTCGGTGAACCATCCCTCAAGGATCGAAAGCTTGGTCTCGGTCGGGGTCACGAAGGCGCGGCCAAATTCGGCGGTGCCGTGGCCCGATTCCACAAGGCCGCCCAGCTCCTGCATCATCACCTGCTGGCCATAGCAGATGCCGAGGATCGGCACGCCCATGGTAAAGGCGGTTTTCGGCGGGCGGGGCGAGCCTTCGCGGGTTACGCTGTCGGGGCCGCCGGAAAAGATGATCGCCTTCGGCGCAAACTCGGCCAGAAAGGCATCCGTGACCTTCTGGTAGGGATGGATTTCACAATAAACATTCAGTTCGCGCAGGCGCCGCGCGATGAGCTGCGTGACCTGGCTGCCGAAGTCGATGATGAGGAGGCGATCATGGGTATGTGTCATGGCCAGCCACTAGACCGAGGGCCGCCGCGTTGCAAGAGTTCTGGCGGGTAGCGGGGCAATATCGCGCGGGGAAAATACGCAGTGAAAACGCCAGATGTCGCTTTCCGGCGTCAATGGCCGCAAATCCATCGTCGACCCTTCGAGACTGGGGCTATCTGCTAGAACAATTTTGTGGAGGATAGCCCATGTCTGATCTCGATACAGCCCAAGCCCCGCGCCGTGCCCGTGGTGGTGGAGGCGCCGCCCGCCGTGCCGAGCGGACCGCTGTGAGCGTGGAAACCGCCCGTTTCATCGAGCGGAAGATTCCCAATCTCGAGATCCTCAACGAAGAAGCGCTCCAGATCATCGAACACAACGCCGAGACGGTGCTTGAAGAGATCGGCGTTAATTTCGTCGAGAACCCGGCCGCTCTTGAGCTTTGGAAAGCGGCGGGCGCCGATGTTCGGGGCGAGCGCGTCCGCATCCCCCGTGGCCTTGCGCGCGAATTGATCAAGACCGCGCCCTCGAGCTTTACCCAGCACGCCCGCAATTCCGCCCGCAACGTCGAGATTGGCGGACGCAACCTCGTCCTCGCGCCAGTCTATGGCCCGCCCTTCGTCCGCACCGCCGAAGGTGGCCGCCGCTATGCCACGCTCGACGATTTCCAGAAGTTCGTGAAGCTCGGCTATATGTCGAAGTGGCTGCACCACTCTGGCGGCACTGTTTGCGAGCCGACCGATATTCCGGTGAACAAGCGCCACCTCGATATGCTGCTTTCGCATATGACCCTCTCGGACAAGCCCTTCATGGGATCGGTCACCGAGCCGAGCCGGGCGCAGGATTCGGTCGATATGGCGTCGATCCTCTTCGGTGCGGACTTCGTCCAGCAGAACACCGTGATGACCTCGCTCATCAACATCAACTCGCCGATGGTCTTCGACGGAATCATGATGGGCGCGCTCGAAGTCTATGCCCGCAACAATCAGGCCGCGATCATTTCGCCCTTCATCGTCGGCGGCGCCATGGCGCCGGTGTCGGTCGCGGGCACACTCACGCAGGTTCTGGCCGAAGTTTTGGCGGGCGTGGCCTATAGCCAGTTGATCCGCAAAGGTGCGCCGGTCATCGCTGGCGCTTTCGTGACCTCGATCGACATGAACTCGGGCGCGCCGACCTTCGGCACGCCGGAAGCCGCGCATATCACCTATGGCGTGGGCCAGCTGGTGCGCCGCCTCGGGCTGCCTTACCGCTCGGCCGGTGGTTTCTGCGGCTCCAAGCTGCCTGACGCGCAGGCGGCCTACGAGTCGGCCAACAGCCTCAACATGGGCCTTCTGGCGGGCGTGAACTTCATGCTCCACGCCTGCGGCTGGCTCGAGGGCGGCCTTGTGGCCGACTTCGAGAAGTTTGTGATGGACGCCGACCAGCTCGGCACCCTGCATCACCTCGCCAAAGGCATCGACATGTCCGAGAACGGCCAGGCGATGGACGCGATCCGCGAGGTTGGCCCCGGCGGCCACTATCTTGGCTGTGCGCACACGCAGGCGAACTTCAAGAGCGCCTTCTGGCGGTCGGACCTCTTTGACTACAAGCCCTTCGAGACGTGGGACGAGGAAGGCGCGCGCGATACGCAGACGCTGGCCTCCCTGCGGGTCGAGAAGCTTCTGGGGCAGTATCAGAAGCCCGATCTTGACCCGGCGGTCGAAGAGGCGCTCAACGCCTATGTCGCGCAGAAGAAAGCCTCGATGCCCGACGCCTTCATGTAAGTGGCGCCGGGCCATAAGCGGCCCGGTGAACACGCGCCTCACCCAAGAGCGCGATCAGAACCTCAACATGCTCCGCGACCGAATATTCGGCGTGGTTTGCGACGCGGCGTTCATTGATCTCTGACTCAATCTCGAGAATACGCAGGATCGCCTCGCCGGTTCTTGCCGGCGGCTCGCTTTTCAAAATGCGGCGCAGATGCACCTCGCGACGGTAATCGTCTGCGCCGATCTTGGCTGTCCGAACGAGAAGGCCAGGGCGCTTCAGTGCGGCTATCATTCCCATGAGATCTCTCATTGTTGCTCCAATGTGGACAAAGTTAAGATCTCGATATGTCACACGCATAGGTTGTGTTGCGTCAAAAGATGATTATCGTGCGCTTTCAGTAGGTTTTAACAAGACATCGCCGCAAACACTGTTGCTGCCGAGGCAACAATAAAGCCGCGGCTCAAGACTGAATGGAGGCAAGGCAGATATGTCGGGAGAGGATTTCGAAAACGGTAGGCCGCCGCACGATCTGGCCGTTGGCTTGCCAAAATGGCTGCCGCAGGGGGCAAGGCACTATCTTGCGCATACATCAGAAGGGCGATCGATCCGCGGGCTTGCGAGGAGATCTGGCCTGCATCCGTCCACCGTTCTCAGACAGGTGCGCCGCTATGAAACCCGGCGCGACGATCCGCTGATCGACGGCGCGCTTTCCGAACTTGCACAGAAGATGAGCGACCGCGCTGGCGGCGCCGCAAAGGGATTCTCACTGATGGACCACAGACCTGAAACTCAACGCGGCGCGGTGACGGACGAGCAAACGCTCAGCGAAAACCGTCTGCGGAGCGAATCGCTGCGCGTCCTGCGCCGTCTTGTCGAAACCGGCGCTGTTCTCGCTGTTGGCCGCGAAATGGATACGGCCGTAGTAGTCCGAGATGCCCCGGATGGCTCTGCCACCCGGTCTGCCGTGGTCGATCGGGCGGTGGCGCAGGCCATGGCGCTGCGCGACTGGATTGCTTGCCACGATCCCGGCGCGCGTGTCGCCCGCTATCACATTACTGCAGCGGGCCGCTCGGCCCTGCGCGAACTGGTCGCTGCAAGCGAAAATCGTGCCCGCGCCTTGGCCGAGGGGCCGGCGGAGTTTATCCCGGCGCGAAGGGCCGAGATCGAAGACGGCCTGCCACAGGCCCGTGGCCAACGTTTTGCGATCACCGATAGCCCCCTCGTTGGTCTTGCGCGCCGCCGTGACAAGGATGGAAGTTTATTCCTCACGCGGGTTCTCCTTGCTGCCGGTGAGCGGCTGAGGGAGGATTACGAGCTGAGCCAGATGGATCCAAAGTGCCAGCGCGACTGGAGCACGATCTATCAAGAAGACAGCGTTCCGGTGGTCTCGGGCGAGAGCGCCTCGGTTGCCGCCTATGGGCGCGTCGAAGCGGCCCTGCGCGAACTTGGCCCGGGTCTTGGGGATGTTGCTCTTCGGTGCTGCTGTTTGCTCGAAGGACTCGAAACCACCGAACAGCGCCTTGGTTGGGCAGCCAGATCGGGCAAGATCGTCTTGCGGATCGCGTTACAACGCTTGGCGCGACACTATGAGGAACAACATGGACGGTTCGGGCCGTTGATCGGCTGAACCGCTTGCATGGCTGCCATGCGTCAGGCTTGGTTGCCCCAAAGGCCGATTGGCCGTATGAGGCAACCAAGCGACGATGATGGAGCCCGCTGCGATGCGCGATCTCAAACTGCCCGACCAGCGCCACCCCGAAAAGGCGCACCGCCCGGACAATGCCCAGCCGAAAAAGCCGGATTGGATCCGGGTCAAGGCGCCGGTCTCGCAGGGCTATAAAGATACCCGCGACATCCTGCGCACCCACAAGCTGGCAACTGTCTGCGAAGAGGCTGCCTGCCCGAACGTCGGCGAATGCTGGAGCCAGGGCCACGCCACCATGATGATCATGGGCGAGATTTGCACCCGTGGGTGTTCCTTCTGCAATATTGCCACCGGCCGCCCCGATGCGCTCGATGTGTTCGAACCGGGCCGTGTGGCCGATGCGGTCAAGAAGCTTGGCCTCAATCACGTTGTGATCACCAGCGTCGACCGCGACGATCTTGAGGATGGGGGCGCCGAACATTTCGCCCAGACCATCCGCGCGATCCGCCACCAGTCGCCCGAAACCACCATCGAAATTCTGACGCCCGACTTCCTCAAATGTAGCCCGGAGGTTGTCGAAGTCGTGGTCAAGGCCAAGCCCGATGTCTTCAACCACAATCTCGAAACCGTGCCGGGCCTTTATCCCACCGTCCGCCCCGGCGCGCGCTATTTCCATTCGCTGCGGCTTTTGCAGCGCGTGAAAGAGCTCGATCCTTCGATGTTCACCAAATCGGGGATCATGGTCGGTCTTGGAGAAGATCGCCAATCGGTCTTGCAGGTGATGGACGATATGCGCGCTGCGGGCATCGATTTCCTGACCATCGGCCAATACCTCCAACCGACCCCCAAGCACCACAAGGTCGATCGGTTCGTGACGCCTGAGGAGTTTGCCACCTACGAGAAGGCGGCCTATGGCAAGGGCTTTCTAATGGTGTCCGCCACGCCGCTTACTCGTTCGTCTTATCACGCGGGCGACCATTTCGCGCAGTTGCGCGCGGCACGTCTCGCCAAGCTGGCGCAGGGCTAGTCTAGCGCTGGCACGGCCTTGAGATAGGCGGCAATCGCTTCAAGGTCTGAACGGGGAAGCCGCGAAAGTTCGGCAATCACGGCCGCCATTTCGCCGCCGGCGCTGTCGAACTCGGGGGTAAAGCCGGTCGCAAGAAAATTGACGATCTCCTCTTCGCTCCAGCCGAGTTTGCCCGGTGCAAGACCGGGGATCAGGCCTTCGCCCGCCGGATTGGGCGCACCCGCGAGCCACCGCGATCTGTCGAGCCCTCCCAAGAAGGTGCGCGGCGTATGGCATTCGCCGCAATGCCCTAGAGCTTCGACAAGATACCGCCCGCGTTCGATTTCAGGTGTTGCCGCGGTCTGGAGGACCCAGTCGCCTCGGTTGTAGAGGATTTTCCAGGCGCCAAGGCCGAGGCGGATACTGAACGGAAACCCGACATCGTGGGGCTGGTTTGTGGTTTCGGCGGCGGGAAGGGTGCGTAAATAGGCGATAAGATCAGCCGCATCCTGCCCGGTCATGTTGCGATAGGCGGTATAGGGCAGGACCGGATAGAGATGGGTCCGGCCGCGCCCTTCGCCAAGAAGTATGGCGTTGGCGATGTCCAGATCGCTCCAGTCGCCAAGGCCGCTAGGCCCTGAGGAGATGTTGGGGGCGAAAAAGGTGCCAAAGGGGCTCTTGAAGCTGCGTCCTCCGGCAAGAAGCGGAGCGTCGTCATGCTCGGTGCCCGGTGCAGTATGGCAACTGGCGCAGCCGCTGGCCGCAAAGACCAGAGCGCCGCGCTCGCTATCCCCTGTCAGACCTTCAAAGAAAGAATCCGGCAGGGGATCGGGCCCGAGAAAAATAATAGCCAGAAGCGCCACTGTTGCCAGCAGCGCAGACCATGCTGGAAAGGACACACCGTCCTGCCGCACTACTCAGTTAGCGGGAGCCCGATAGGCTTGGTGACAGGCACCGCACGCTCCTCCTAGGGCCGACATGGCAGTTTGCAGCCCTTCAAGTCCACCACCCGCAGAGTCTGCCATCCCTGCTGTTGCCGCCTGCAAAGTCGCGAGCGCCGACATAACGCCATCAGTATCCTCCCAGAGTGCGGGAAGAGCGCGCGTCCCTTCTACGTCCGCGTTGGAAGATCCTACGACGAAGTAGGGGTGGAAGTCTACGGAAGCGAGCGCAGCCAGATTGTCCGCTGCGATCTGGGCTGCATCGGCATCATAGTCGATCTTTCCCTGAGCCATTCCGCCCAGTGTCCCCAGATTGAAGGCAAAAAGCTGCATATGGCTTTGCCGCGCCTTGATCGCGGCTCCGACGGCGGGATCGACGTGGCTTGAGCCAACGGCGACCGTGGCGACTAGGCCCAGAACGGCAGTGACAAGGGGCATTTTGGTCAGTGAGGTCATTTCAATCTCCATCAAAGACGAGGCTATGCAATTAGAGTACCTGTGTGCATAATGATGAACAGTCATCATTATTGCAAAAAGACTGCGAAATTATGCACAGGGATAATTGGGACGATCTGCGCTATGTGCTGGCGGTTGCGGAGACCGGATCGGTTAGCGCGGCCGCCCGGATGCTGAAGGTCAACCATGCGACGGTGCTTCGGCGGATCGCAGCTTTCGAGGATCGGCAAGGGGCCGAGGTCTTTGAACGAAGCCCGCAAGGCTATCAGGTTCCTTCGGATCGCCTGCGCCTTATCGAGGCCGCGCGCGAGGTGAGGAACGCAATCGACACGGTCGGGCGCATCTTGCAGGGCGCCGAGGCGCAGCTTTCGGGCGTGGTGCGCGTTACATCAACCGATACCTTCTGCATCTCTATCCTGCCGGATGTGGTGGCCGAGATCACGGCCGAGTCGCCCGAATTGCGGATCGAGTTGCAGTGCACGAACGCCCATCTCGACCTCTCGCGCCTACATGCCGATATCAGTGTCCGGCCGGCGCTGAAGCTGCCAGATGAATTGGCAGGCGATCCGGCCGGTATTCTGGGAATGCGGAGCTATGTTCCTGCCAATAGCAATGGCGATTTGCGTTGGCTTGGCGTTTGCGGCGCGCTGTCTCGCTCCAAGGCGGCGGAGTTCATGGCCGAAGAGCTCGCGCCTGGAGAGATCGTCAACGGCGCAGACAGCTTCCCCGTGCTGCGCGAGATGGTGGCTGCCGGTCTTGGCAAGGCGATCCTGCCCAATTGCCTTGGCGATCCAGATCCGCGGGTCGAGCGTCAGCATCAGGGGCCGAACGAGGTGAATGTTCCGGTCTGGGTTGCCAGCCACGCCGACCTTGCCGATGCACCACGCCTGCGCAACACGCGTCGGCGCATTGCCGAAGCCCTAGAGCCGCGGCTGGCCAGATATTCCTAGCGCGTCACGTCGCGCGACGAGGCAGGTGTCAGATGCATCCACTCGGGCAGGCCGATCCAGCGGTCGATCGCATAGAGAGCCAGGCAGGCAAGGACCACGCCGATCACCAAGATCACGCGCTTTTCCGAGGGGGGATTTTGCGCCCAGCGCTTGGCGCGCAGGAACCAGCGGAAGGGATCCATCGCCTCAGGTGAACCGCACCTTGCCGATATAGGGCAGGTTGCGGTTGCGCTGCGCAAAGTCGATGCCGTAACCGACGACAAACTCATCTGGGATTTCAAAGCCGATCCAGTCGGCCCGGAAATCCACCTCGCGGCGCGACGGCTTGTCGAGAAGGGCGATGGTCTTCAGTTTGCCGGGGTGGCGGGTCTGCAGGAATCCGGTGACGTGGCTCAGCGTGTGGCCCGTATCGACGATATCCTCGACGACCAAGACATCGCGCCCTTCGATCTGGCCGCGCAGGTCTTTGAGGATGCGTACCTCGCGGCTCGACTCCATAGCATCGCCATAGGACGAGGCTTCGAGGAAATCGACCTCGACCGGCAGATCGAGCTCGCGCACCAGATCGGCGATGAAGACGAAGGACCCGCGCAAGAGACCCACAACGACGAGCTTGTCGGTCTTGGCAAACTCGCGTTTGATCTCTCGGGCCAGCGATTCGATGCGAGCGGCGATGGATTTGGCCGAGATCATCTCGTCGATCACATAGGGGCGGTTTGGCATGGGAACCTGCGTCTTTGGGTTGATTTCCACGCGCCACTCTAGGACATGAGGGAACGGCCTGCCAGTGAAAGACGCCTAATGCCTGCCCATTCCGACCAAAGAGTTCTGCCCTATAGCGCCACGCAGATGTTCGATCTGGTGGCGGATGTGGCGAGCTATCCTAAGTTTCTGCCTTGGACAGCGGCAGCACGGGTGCGGTCGGTGATGGACAAGGGCGAGACCGAGGTGATGCTCGCGGATCTCGTGGTGAGTTTCAAAGTTTTCCGCGAGAGCTTTGGCAGTGAGGTCACGCTCTGGAAAGACAAAAGCCGGATCGACACGCGCTATATCGACGGACCGTTTCGGCATCTCCAATCCACTTGGCGCTTCAAGGAGGCCGAGGGCGGCTGCGAGGTCGGCTTTGAGGTTGATTTCGAATTTCGCAACCGGCTTTTGCAAGGCGCTGCGGGGATGTTCTTTCACGAGGCGATGACTCGGATCATCGCGGCGTTCGAGGCCCGCGCGAAGGCGCTTTATGGCTGACGTTGCCTTCGCCTTCGGCAAGAGTATTTTTGGCCAAAAGAAATCGGGGACGCCATGACCATCGAAGCGAGACTGGCCGAGTTTGCCTTGGCGCCCGTAGCGGGCGAGGGCGCGCGCGAGATGATGCGCTTGTCACTCTTTGACTGGGCTGCTTGCGGCATAGCGGGCGGGGCCGAGCCTTTGGCGGCGATCTTGCGGGCCAAGGCGATCGAGGAGGGTGGGGCCGCTCAGGCGAGCCTCATTGGTGGCGGACGGGTGCCGATGCGGGTTGCAGCATTGGTCAACGGTGCGATCAGCCATGCGCTCGACTATGACGACACGCATTTCGCCCATATTGGCCATCCGTCTGTTGCTGTGATCCCCGCAACTCTGGCAATCGCTGAGGCAAAAGGGGCGGGGATCGAGGAATTGCTCGACGCCGCGCTTGTCGGGGCGGAGGCATCGGTCCGGATTGGACTTTGGCTTGGGCGCGATCACTATCAGACAGGCTTTCATCAGACCGCGACCGCAGGAGCCTTTGGGGCGACTTTGGCGGTGGGTCGGATTTTGGGGCTTTCACAGACGACAATGGTGCAGGCCCTTGGCCTTGCCGCCACCCGTGCCTCCGGCCTCAAGAGCCAGTTTGGCACCATGGGCAAGCCCTATAATGCCGGGCTCGCGGCCGAGACAGGCATCGAGGCGGCTGATCTGGCGGCGCGAGGGTTTACCTCGACATCGGTCGGCATCAGCGGCCCGCAGGGTTTTGGCCCGACCCATGTTGGCGCCGGAGACGAAGATGCGTTGGACGGGCTCGGGGCGCTTTGGCGGATGGAGACTGTGAGCCATAAGTTTCACGCCTGCTGCCACGGGCTTCATGCGTCGATCGAGGCGCTGAGGGGGCTCGGTGTGTCGGCCGGCGATGTGGCGGCAGTGACGATCCGCACCCACCCGCGCTGGCTCTCGGTGTGCAACAAGCCCGACCCCGACACCGGCCTCGGGGCCAAGTTCAGCTATCGGCATGTGGCGGCGATGGTTCTGGCGGGCGTAGACACTTCGGCTATCGTCAATTTCTCGGACGAGATGGCGCAGCGGCCCGATCTCGCGGCGCTCCGCAGCCTTGTAGCGGTCGAGGCGGAGGCGCGGCTTTCCGAGATGGAGGCGCGTGTCGAGGTGACTTTGAAGGACGGCGCCCTGCGTCAGGGGGATTTTGACCTCGACGCGCCGATGAGCCTAGGGGTTCGGGGCGACAAGCTCCGGCAGAAAGCCGAAGGGCTTTTGGGTGCGGAGCGGGCCAAGGCCCTTTGGCAGGCGGTGAGGGCGCCCGATCTGGCGCCGCTCACCGATCTCTTGCAGCTTAGGAGTTAAACTCGTAGGCCCGCTCGCCGTGGACCGAGAGATCGAGGCCGTTGGTCTCGCTTTCAACGTCAACACGCAGCGGGGTGACGAGCTTCACCACGAAGATGATCGCCACGGTCATGACCGCTGTGAAGGCTCCGACGATGGCGAGGCTGCCAAGCTGCGCCGCCCAGCTGCCCGCGCCGAAGGCGGCGATCATGATCGTGCCGAAGATGCCGCCAACGCCATGCACGGCGAAGACGTCGAGCGTGTCGTCGATCTTGAGGCGATTGCGAATGAGGTTGACCGCTTCTTGGCAAAGGATACCGGCCACCGAGCCGATGATCAGCGCGGCGACGGGGCCAACAAAACCTGAGGCCGGGGTAATCGACGCAAGGCCAGCAATCGAGCCGGTGACGATACCGACCAGCGAGGAGCGGCCGAATTTGATCCGCTCCCAAAGCACCCAAGTGAGCGAAGCAGCTGCGGCTGAGATATGCGTGACCGTGATTGCCATCGCGGCGCCGCCATCGGCGGCAAGCTGCGAGCCGCCGTTGAAACCGAACCAGCCGACCCAGAGCATCCCCGCCCCGATCATCACCATGCCGGGATTATGCGGCGGGGTGTGGCGGTTGCGGCGGGGGCCGAGGAAGAAGGCAAGGATCAGTGCCGCAAGGCCCGCAGTTTCATGGACCACGATTCCGCCCGCGAAGTCGCGCACGCCGATTTCGCCAAAGATGCCGCCATCGGCCAGCATCCCGCCGCCCCAGATCCAATGGGCCACGGGCGCGTAGACGAGAAGCATCCAGAGCGCCGAAAAGAGAAGGACAAAGCCAAAGCCGATCCGCTCGACATAGGCGCCGACGATCAGCGCGGGGGTGATGATCGCAAAGGTCATCTGGAAGGCAAAGAACAGAACTTCGGGCAGGGTGCCCGAGAGGCTTTCGTTATCAACGCCGCTGAGGAACATCTTGCCTAGGCCACCCCAGAGGCTGCCGTCGCCACCGAAAGCAATGGAGTAGCCCGCGACGAGCCACAGGATGCTCATCAAACAGGCCACCGAATAGACGTGCATGAAGACGCTCAACACGTTCCGCGCCCGCACGAGGCCGCCATAGAAAAGCGCCAGCCCCGGCAGTGTCATGAAAAGCACCAGCGCCGTGGCGACCAGAATCCAAGCGGTATCCGCTCCGTTCATGTTCCTTCCTCCTTGGGATTGTCCCGTAGGGAAGGGCAAGACAGCAAAGTTTGTGCGGATAAAAGCGGCAGAGCGCGGTTTGTGGCTGAAATTCGAGGCGGTTTTCAGACTGCTGAAAAATTGGGCCGTTTCAGCGATGAGAGATCGGGAAATGGGCTAAGCATGTTCGATGGCTTCGGCCAGGAGGCGTAGGGCTTCGTCCACCGCGGCGGCGCGGACTTTGGCGCGCCCAAGGGGGCCAAAGTCGATTGTTTGGGTCGAGCACCCCTTGGCCCCCGCTATTCCAAAGCAGACACGGCCCTCGGGTTTGAACTCTGATCCGCCGGGGCCGGCGATGCCGGTGGTTGAAACCGCAAGGTCGGCGGCCGAGCGGTCAAGCGCGCCCAGAGCCATCGCAGCGGCCACCTCTTCTGAAACAGCGCCGTGGGTGGCGATCAGGCTTGGATCAACACCGAGCATCTCGGATTTGGATGCATTCGAGTAGGTGACGAACCCGCGCTCGAACACATCCGACGAGCCGGGGACATCCGTAAGCGCTCCGGCCAAAAGGCCGCCCGTGCAGCTTTCGGCCGTGGCGATCCGCCAGCCCCGCGTCCGAGCCGCAGCAAGGATGTCGGCGGCGCTCATTGCATAATGACCAGATGCGAGAGGGCGGCGAGGAGGATCACGCCAATCGCGGCGAAGACGCCGGCCCAAACATCATCCAGCATCACGCCCGTTGGCCCGCCGCGCCGGTCGGCCTTGCCGACAGGGCCGGGCTTCCAGATGTCGAACAGGCGGAAGAGAAGGAAGGCGGCGATCCAGCCGGGGTAGAGCGCGGTCACCTCGACGCCTGCATGAGCCGCGCCGAAAAACACCGGCATGAGGGCGATCCATTGGCCCACCACCTCGTCGATCACGATATGGCCGGGGTCTTTGTCGCCCGCGCCTGCGGTCTCAATGGCGACGGCCCAGTGCCCCACAACATAGGCGGCGACCGTGGCCACCAGAACCGCCCACGGACCGGCAAGCTCGTAGATGAGCCATCCTGCAGGCAGGGCCGCGAGCGATCCCCATGTGCCGGGGGCAGGGCGCAGGAGGCCGGAGTAGAAGAAGGTCGTGATCAGGCGGGTCATGGGCGCACCAAGGTTGCTGTGGCCAATGCTGCAATCCCCTCGCCGCGGCCGGTAAATCCAAGCTGTTCAGACGTCGTCGCCTTCACGCTGACCTGATCGGATTCAAGCCCCATGATCCGGGCCATCTCGGCCTTCATCGCTGCGGCGTGCGGG
>JBFEXG010000263.1:0-3521 GCA_041546005.1 Paracoccaceae bacterium | reverse complement strand
GCCATCTTTTCGGGGATCATGCGCGAAAGCCGGGTTGATGCGACCCTGACCTTTGGCCTAATCGCCCTCGCTTGCCTTGGTATTGCGCTTTGGCTGCGGATGGCACCTGTCCGCAATCAGGACGACGATCAGCACCCCAACGGCGGCTATCCCCTAGTGCCCATCCTGATCTGTGGGGGCGTGGTTCTGGTGGCCTTTATGTCGGAAGCAACGGTCGAGGCATGGTCTGCCTTGCACGTCGAGCGGACCTTGAATGGCGGCGCAGTTCAGGGCGCGCTTGGCCCCGCGATGCTTGGCGCGACGATGGCCTTTGGCCGCTTCTCCGGGCAGGTGGTGTCCGAGCGGTTGCGTGACGTGACTGTGATCATCTTCGCAGCGATCCTGTCTGCAAGCGGCGCTCTGATCGCCGCCGCCGCGCCAACGCCGACCTTTGCCTATCTCGGCTTCGGCATCCTCGGCCTTGGCGTTTCGGTGATTGGGCCTATCGGCCTCGCCATCGTCGGCCGGCTCGTTCCCGGCCGAATGCGGACCGAGGCGATCAGCCGGGTTGCCGTGATGGGCTTTTCCGGTTTCTTCCTCGCGCCCGTGCTGATGGGGCAGGTCAGTCAGCTGTTCGGCCTGCGGATCGCTTTCGCGGCGGTCGCGGGCCTTTTGCTGATCTCGGTGCCCTTGGCTCTAGCCGCGGGTCGGCTCGAGGCGCGGCGCTAATTACTGCCAGACGCCCTCAAAACCCTGCGGCACCAGAAGAACATCGCGATCGAGCGTGGTCACGTCGCGCCGCCCGCAAAGCGCCATCGAGATATCGAGCTCGCGTTGCAAGACCTCAAGCGTCTTGGTGACGCCCGCCTCGCCCATCGCGCCGAGGCCGTGCAGATAGGCGCGGCCGATCATCGTGCCTTTGGCACCCATGGCGAGGGCCTTGAGGATATCCTGCCCCGAGCGGATGCCGCTATCGAGCCAGACCTCGGTCTGATCGCCTACTGCCTCGACAATTGCCGGAAGCGCGCGGATCGACGAGATAGCCCCATCAAGCTGCCGCCCGCCGTGGTTGGACACGACGATTGCGTCAGCCCCGATCTCGACCGCCTTTTTGGCGTCTTCTACGTCGAGAATGCCTTTGAGGATGACCTTGCCGCCCCATTTCTCTTTGAGCTTGGCCACCATGCTCCAGTCGAGCTTGGGCTCGAACTGCTCATGGGTCCAGGTGTTGAGCGAGCTGAGGTTGGTCACCGTCTTGGCGTGGCCGGCGATGTTGCGGAAGGTGTATTTCCCCGAGGCCGCGATGCCCAAGGTCCAGCGCCATTTGGTGCCGTAGTCCCAGATCATGCGCGGCGTCAGTTTCGGCGGAGCGCTGAGCTGGTTCTTCAGATCCTTGTGCCGCTGGCCGAGGATCTGCAGATCGAGCGTGATGACAAGCGCCGAGACGCCCGCGTTCTTGGCGCGCTTGATCAGGTTGTCGACAAACTCCTCATCGCGCATGACATAAAGCTGGAACCAGAACGGTGCTTTGGTCTGGGCGCGCACGTCCTCAATCGAGCTGATCGACATGGTCGACAGCGTGAAGGGGACGCCGAATTTTTCGGCGGCTTTGGCCGCCTTGATCTCGCCGTTGGCGTTTTGCATCCCGCACATCCCCACAGGGGCAAGTGCGACTGGAAGGTTGACCGGCTGGCCGAGCATCGTGCTCGCCGTCGTCCGGTTCGACATATCGACAGCCACACGCTGGCGCAGGCGGATCTGTTCGAAATCGGTGGTGTTCTCGCGGAAGGTCTGTTCGGTCCAGCTGCCGGATTCTGCATAATCATAGAACATCTTGGGCGTCCGCCGCTTATGCAGGCGCTTGAGATCATAGATGTTGGTAATGACGGGCATATCAGCCTCCAAACAGCTCAAATTGGTTAAGTTCCCCTACCAATAGGAGGGGGTTCAGGCAAGGGGGCGCGTCTATCTGGCGCGGAGGAAGCTTGCACCTCTTTGCCCTGCACCGTAAGAGCGCTCGAAACGTTGCCGGAGGGTATGAAATGGGTTTCAAAATGGGGATCGTGGGTCTGCCGAATGTCGGCAAGTCGACCCTCTTCAACGCGCTGACCAAAACGGCGGCGGCCCAAGCGGCCAACTTCCCCTTTTGCACCATTGAGCCCAATGTGGGCGAGGTCGCCGTGCCCGATGCGCGCCTCGACAAGCTCGCGGAAATTGCCGGCTCCAAGCAGATCATCCCGACCCGCATGACCTTTGTCGATATCGCAGGTCTCGTGAAGGGCGCCTCGAAGGGCGAGGGCCTCGGCAACCAGTTCCTCGCCAATATCCGCGAATGCGATGCCATCGCCCACGTCCTGCGCTGCTTCGAGGATGACGACATCACCCACGTCGAAGGCCGCGTCGATCCGGTTCAGGATGCCGAGACCATCGAGACCGAACTGATGCTGGCCGATCTCGAGTCGGTCGAGCGGCGCTTGCAGAACCTCTCGCGCAAGGTCCGCGGCGGCGACAAGGAGGCGGTCGAGCAGGAGCGCCTTTTGAAGGCCGCGCAGGCTGCATTGGAAGAGGGCCGTCCGGCCCGCACCGTTCCGGTCTCGGACGAAGATCGCAAATCCTGGCGGATGTTGCAGCTTCTGACGGCCAAGCCCGTGCTCTATGTCTGCAACGTCGAAGAGGCCTCGGCCGCTTCCGGCAATTCCCAATCCGCCCGCGTGGCCGAAATGGCGGCAGCACAGGGAAATTCCCACGTTGTGATCTCGGCCCGCATCGAGGAAGAGATCAGCCAGCTCGAGCCCGAAGAGGCCGAGATGTTCCTTGAGGAAATGGGCCTCGAAGAGGCTGGCCTCGATCGATTGATCCGCGCCGGCTATGCCCTGTTGCATCTGCAAACCTATTTCACCGTCGGCCCCAAAGAGGCCCGCGCATGGACCATCAAGGAAGGCACTTCAGCGCCGGCCGCCGCCGGCGTCATCCATGGCGATTTCGAGCGCGGCTTCATCCGCGCCGAGACCATCGCCTATGATGATTACGTCGCCCTAGGCGGCGAGACAGCCGCCAAAGAGGCCGGCAAGATGCGCGCAGAAGGCAAGACCTATGTCGTCAAGGATGGCGATGTGATGCACTTCCTGTTCAATACCTGACCGACAAACCGCCGTTGCCTCGGGGCATCGACGACTTCGCCCTGCAACTCTGCAAATTTGGCGGCATTCCCCCCTTGCCCCCCTCAAAGCCTATCGCTAAACGGGTCGGCGGAGTGGTGGCCGAGTGGTCGAAGGCACACCCCTGCTAAGGGTGCAGACGGGGAACCGTCTCGAGGGTTCGAATCCCTTCCACTCCGCCACCGACCCCTGTCTCTTTTCCCATGTCGGATTTCCCCGGATTTTCTCGCGCAATTCCCGCAGGTTGTGGGAGGGGCTCTGTCGAAGAGACGGACCGTGCGGAGCCTTTCGGGCACATTTCCATCATGCGTCTCAGTTGGCCCAATTGGGCGGTCCGTTTTCGGGCATTTTCCCTGATAAGCGGCAATTTACAGGGAATTTCAG
>JBFEXG010000265.1:0-3488 GCA_041546005.1 Paracoccaceae bacterium | reverse complement strand
GGCACGGATGCGCCCGATTAGGTCGAGATACTCTGCCGCCGTATGCTTGCGGTTCATCGCCTTGAGGATGCGGTCGCTGCCCGATTGAACCGGCAGGTGCAGATAAGGCATGAGTTTGCTGCACTCGCCAATCGCAGCGACAAGTGCGGCGTCCATATCATTGGGATGCGAGGTGGTGAAACGGATGCGTTCCAGCCCGTCGATGTCCGCCAACGACCAGATCAGGCCAGCAAGCCCGCCTTCGTGGCCGTGATAGGCATTCACGTTCTGTCCAAGAAGCGTGAGCTCGCGCACGCCCGCCTCCACCAACTCCCGCGCCTCGCGCAGGATGCGGTCGGCAGGTCGGCTGACTTCGGCGCCGCGGGTGTAGGGCACAACGCAGAAGGCGCAGAACTTGTCACAGCCTTCCTGCACCGTAAGGAAAGCAGTTGGGCCGCGATACGCCTTGGGGCGGCTTTTCAGCTCTTCGAACTTGTCCTCTTCGGGGAAATCGGTGTCGAGCGCCTTGGCACCCATTTGCACCGCATCCTCCATCGCCGGCAGGCGATGATAGCTCTGCGGGCCGACCACCAGATCGACGAGCGGCTGGCGGCGCATGATCTCTGCGCCTTCGGCTTGCGCCACACAACCCGCAACTCCGATCTTCAGATCGGGCTTGGCCTCTTTGAGGGGCCGCAGACGCCCGAGATCGGAATAAACCTTCTCGGCTGCCTTCTCGCGGATATGGCAGGTGTTGAGAAGGATCATGTCCGCCTCTTCCTGCACCTTGGTCTCGACATAGCCATTCCCGCCCAGCGCCTCGGCCATGCGTTCGCTGTCATAGACGTTCATCTGACAGCCGTAGGTCTTGATGAAGAGCTTTTTCGGTTCGGACATGGACGGAAGTTTCTGGAAGCGAGGATCGGGAACTGCGTGTACCTAACGCCTCGCCCCCCGGCTTGCAATGCAGACCCTGTTGCCCCTAACGTCTGGCAAAACGTGAGAGCCTAGCAGTGACCCACTTCCCAAGCCTGGACAGCTTCCTCAAGGAAGGCGCCGAAAGCCTTGCCAAAGGGCCGGTCGCGCTTGTTCTGGCGGAGGACGATGTCGAGATCGCTTCAACGATCCGACATCACCTTGATCTTGGGTTCAAGCAGGTCATCCTATTTGCAGCCCATGATCTTGCCCGCGATCTGGCCCTGCCGGCCCGCGTCGTGCGTGTTGATCACGATGTGCGCAGCGATATCTCTGTTGTCGACACAATCAACGCCGTGATCGACGCCGCACCGGGAATTTGGCTCTATTACTGCTTCAACGCAGAATACCTGTTCTTTCCGTTCTGCGAACATCGCACCATCGGCGAAATGCTGGCCTTTCATGCCGAAGAACGGCGCGAGGCGATGCTGACCTATGTGATCGATCT
The DNA here is from genome assembly GCA_041546005.1 of Paracoccaceae bacterium. Classification (GTDB taxonomy): domain Bacteria; phylum Pseudomonadota; class Alphaproteobacteria; order Rhodobacterales; family Rhodobacteraceae; genus RFZI01. Next base: position 2,086 of record JBFEXG010000265.1, on the reverse strand, counting down.
CTATGCCGGCGATCTCGATGCCTATCCCCGCGCCGTCAATCTCGACGACGCCTATCTCGACCGCACCGGATATTATGCGCTCGCCCGCAATGACGAAAGCGGCCACCCCCGCGAACGTCAGCTGGATTTCCATGGCGGCCTGCGCTGGCGGTTCGAAGAGCACATCCCCTTTGAAAAGCGCCGGATCGACCGGATCGGCATTTTCCGCGCGAGGCCGGGGCTTGAGCTTCGCATCGGGCACACGCTGAATGACGAGGAACTGAATACCTATTCCTGCCCTTGGCATCACAACCTGACGGCCGCGATCTGTTCGTTTCGAACCGCCAAGGCGCTCAAGCGCAACCCGAGCTCGACCTTTGCGATCCAGAACTACAAATGGCGCAACTCGGTGAAATTTGAATGGCACTCCCAGCAGCTTCTAGAGCTGGGATTGATGGAGCCGGGTCAGTGGTTTTGAGGGCAGCCTAGGTGCGGCGCAGCCGGATCACGACATCAACGCCCGAGATTTTCGAACCTGTCGGGGCCGGCGGCAGATTGCGGATCTGCAATTCTTCGACCGGCGCATCGGTAAAGGCGCCCGTATCCTCCCAATAATAGTGAGGATGGTCGCTGATATCGGTATCGAAATAGCTTTTCGATCCGTCGATCGTGATCTCGCGCAGGAGCCCCGCATCGCAAAAGGCCTTGAGCGTATTATAGACCGTCGCGAGCGAGACGCTCTCGCCGGCCGCTTGGGCCGCCTCATAAAGACTTTCCGCCGTAACGTGCCGGTTCTCTCCATCCCCGACCAGAAGAGTCGCCAGCGCCAGCCGCTGTCGCGTCGGACGCAGCCCTGCGTCGACAAGCCAGTGGTTTCCGCGCTGTTCCATCACTTCGTTCATGGTTCCGGCAATCTTGATTTCGGCCTGCCCCCAAATCGCATAGAATGCGTTTGAAAACCAGTCGCAATTGAGGTGCGGCCCGCGCGGGCGCGCCGCCACCCTTGCTCTGGTTCGGTGCCGGGTGCTAGACGGGCCATAACACAAGCCTGAAAGGAACCTCACAGCATGGCGCAATTCCCGAGCAGCTTCGGCAAGGACGACCTTCTCAAATGTGCCCGTGGCGAACTTTTCGGCCCCGGCAACGCCCAGCTGCCCGCCCCGCCGATGCTGATGATGGACCGGATCACCGATATCTCGGAAGACCGGGGCGAGCACGGCAAGGGCCATGTGGTGGCCGAATTCGATATCACGCCCGACCTGTGGTTCTTCGATTGCCACTTCCCCGGCAACCCGATCATGCCCGGCTGCCTCGGCCTTGACGGCCTGTGGCAGCTCACCGGCTTCAACCTCGGCTGGCGCGGCTGGCAGGGGCGCGGCTATGCGCTGGGCGTGGGCGAAGTGAAACTGACCGGCATGGTCCGCCCCGACCGCAAGATGCTCACCTACAAGGTCGACTTCACCAAAGCGATCCAAACCCGCCGCCTGACCATGGGCGTCGCCGACGGGATCGTCGAGGCCGACGGCGAGGTGATCTATATCGTCAAGGACATGAAGGTGGCGCTCAGCGAGAGCTGAGGGGGGCTAACACACTCCATTATTCTGCCTAGCTACACGTCCCCAATCTGGTTGCGTGGTTGCACTGGCCTGTCTATCAGGGTTGCAAGGACAAAAGAGGAGAGCGGAATGCGTCGTGTCGTCGTCACTGGTCTGGGGATCGTCTCCCCCATCGGCAACAATGCAGCCGAGGTGGATGCGGCCCTGAGGGCGGGCAAGTCGGGCATCGAGGCGGTGCCGGCGATGATCGAGCACGGGTTCCGCAGCCAGATCGCAGGCACGCTCAAGATCGACGTGGCCGAGCATGTCGACAAGCGCACCCTGCGCTTCATGGGGCCGGGCGCGGCCTATGCCCATATCGCCATGGGTCAGGCCATCGCGGATGCGGGGCTTGAGGAAAGCGATGTGGTGAACCCGCGCACCGGCCTGATTGCCGGGTCTGGCGGCCCCTCGACCAGCGCGATGTTTGCGGCCCATCAGACCGTGCTCAGCTCGGGCAGCCCCAAGCGGATCGGGCCTTTCGCGGTTCCGAAATGTATGTCGTCAACGAT
>JBFEXG010000197.1:0-4793 GCA_041546005.1 Paracoccaceae bacterium | reverse complement strand
GGCACGTCAGACGCGCATCGGCATGACGACGTAGACGGCGCTCGCGTCATTGCCTTCGCGCATCAGGGCCGGATCGCCGGAGGAGTTGAACAGGAAGACGGCGTTTTCGCGGTCGACCTGGCTTGCGATTTCCAGAAGGTATTTGGCGTTGAAGCCGATCTCGAGCCGTTCGTCGCCATAGGCCACGGCCAGTTCTTCCTCGGCGGCGCCGCTGTCGGGGGAATTGACCGACAGGACAAGGCGATCCTCGTCGAGGCTCAACTTCACGGCGCGGGAACGCTCGGACGAGACGGTCGCCACACGGTCTACCGCTTTGGCGAACTCGGCGGCGTCGACCTCGAGGCGGCGCGTGTTGCCGGAGGGGATAACCCGCGTGTAGTCGGGGAATGTCCCGTCAATCACCTTGGAGGTCAGCGTAATATCGGGGGTGGCGAAGCGGATCTTGGTTTCCGAGACGCTGACCGCGATCTTCATCTCGTCATCTTCGAGAAGCTTGCGCAGCTCGCCCACCGTTTTGCGGGGGACGATCACACCGGGCATACCAATGGCGCCTTCCGGCAGGTCGGCGTCGATACGGGCCAGGCGGTGGCCATCGGTTGCCACGCAGCGCAGAACCTTGCCGCCATCGCTATCGGAGATGTGCATATAGACGCCGTTGAGATAGTAGCGGGTCTCTTCGGTCGAAATCGCGAACTTGGACTTGTCGAAGAGCCGCCGCAAAACCGGCGCAGGGGCCGAGAAGTTGGAGGCATAGTCCGACGAGGCCATCACCGGGAAATCTTCGCGCGGCAGGGTCGCGAGCGAAAAGCTCGAGCGGCCCGCTTCGATATTCAGGCGGCCAGTGGTTCCGTTTTCGGTGAGCGTCACAAGCGCCCCATCGGGGAGCTTGCGGACGATCTCGTTCAGCATCACGGCGGCGACCGTGGTGGCGCCGGCACGCTCGACCTTGGCAGGAGCGCGGTCGACCACCTCGATATCAAGGTCGGTGGCGCGGAACTGGACCGTATCGCCCTCGGCCTCGATCAGGACGTTGGCGAGGATCGGGATCGTATTGCGCCGCTCGACGACCGACTGGGCTTGGGCCACTGCCTTGAGAAGGGCTGCGCGTTCAATTGAGAATTTCATTTTTCTTGCTCCGCATTCCACGGCACTTTGCCAGTCGGGAGGGAAAACCTAGCGGTTTTCCCACTCGGCTCAAGTGCTTTTCTCAACTGTCGAAGAGTGTTGCTGCGGCGTCAAGCTTCGAGAGCGCGGCGCAGGAGCTCCAGATCGTCGGCGATCTGGCTGTCCTTGTTGCGCAGTTCTTCGATCCTCTTGACCCCGTGCATGACTGTGGTGTGGTCGCGCCCACCAAAACGGCGGCCGATTTCAGGGAGCGAGCGGCTGGTCAGCTGCTTGGCCAGATACATCGCCATCTGACGCGGGCGGGCATAGGTGCGCACACGCTTGGGGCCGATCATGTCGGAGAGGCGGATGTTGTAATGCTCGCTTACTTTACGCTGAATCTCCTCGACCGTGACCTTGCGATCCGAAGCCTTGAGAATATCGGCGAGGCAGTCTTGGGTCAGCTCGAGCGTGATCTCGCGGCCAACGAGGCTTGCGAAGGCAAAGAGGCGGGTGAGCGCGCCTTCGAGGACGCGGACGTTGGTCGAGATGCGGTGAGCCAGGAATTCGAGCACACCATCGGCCAGAACGAGGCCCGGATATTGGGCCTTGTAGAAATCGGCCTTGGTTTGAAGAATTCCAAGGCGCAGTTCGTAATCGGTCGGGTGCAGATCGACGACGAGGCCGCACTGAAGCCGCGAGCGGATGCGATCCTCGAGATCCTTGATCTCGCCCGGCGCGCGATCGGCGGAGATGATGATCTGCTTCTGACCATCGACCAAGGCGTTGAATGTATGGAAGAATTCTTCCTGCGTGCTGTCTTTTCCGGCGATGAACTGAACATCATCGACCATCAGAACGTCGACCGAACGGAACATCTGCTTGAAATCGATCATCTTGCGCTCGCGCAGCGCGGTGATGAAGCGATACATGAATTGCTCGGCTGAGAGGTAGAGCACGTTGAGGTCGGGCTGACGGCGCAGAAGCTCGTGCGCGATGGCGTGCATCAGGTGGGTTTTGCCGAGGCCAACGCCGCCATAAAGGAACAACGGGTTGAACGTGACCGGGCCGCCTTCGGCGACGCGGCGGGCGGCGGCATGCGCGAGCTCGTTGGGTTTGCCGACAACGAAGCTGTCGAAGGTGAAGCGCGCATCAAGCGGCGCACCGGGAATCTCGTCGGCATCTGCAACCGGGGCGGTCTGCGCGGCGGCACGGTTTTGGGTCTGGCTGCGGGCCGCAGAAGCCGCAGGAACCGTAAAGCTCAGACGCTGCACGGCGGCACCGGCACGGTTAAGCTGATAGAGAATCTGATCGCCGAAATTCTGAGCGACATAATTGCCGATGAAGTTTGTCGGGACATGGAAGATCGCGACGCCATCGCCCAGCTTGGAGAACTCGAGGGGTTCGATCCAGTTCGAATAGCTATTCGCTCCGAGCGTCCCACGAAGGATATCGCGGACGTCCCCCCAAATTTCGTTCGTCATCTTCAACCTGTCCCGTTCTATATTCTTTCCGGGCTTTGCGGCCCCGGCCCGACGGCTCACCCTGCCTGTCTCAAAGCGTCACAAGGCCATTGGCCAAGCTGTCCCGACGCCAAAACATGGCTCCTTGGGGGAAAGGTGGAATACCACCTTATCATCTGGCGCGCTGCCGGACCTTAGGCCTCTGAGCAGAAACCACTCATCTCGCTGAGTCGCGAAATGGTACACCAAACAAGAACTGCAGGGGTCGATGCCTGTAGGCCAATCTGTCCCTGCGCCACCCTGTTCCCCCAGGAACGATGTGAATCGCAACGGCAAGCTAGCAAGTCAGATTGCGCCCCATCAACAGAACAACGCGCTTGACTCAGGGTTTGGCGAAAAAGAATCTCCCCGCCCCCTATTGTCGCTGTGAAAGAGCACACGGAGAGGATGCAAAAAGGGCGCGCCGAGACCGGCACGCCCTTTTGGATCAGCGATAGCCGAAGCTATCGGAGAATCAGTTGATCGCCTTCACACGCGAGGCAAGACGCGACATCTTGCGGGCGGCGGTGTTCTTGTGAACGACGCCTTTGGTAACGCCACGCATCAGCTCGGGCTGAGCCGCACGCAGAGCGGTAGCGGCGGCATCCTTGTCACCCGAAGCAATCGCTTCTTCGACTTTGCGCAGGAAGGTGCGGATGCGCGAACGGCGCATCTTGTTAACAGCAAAACGGGCTTCGCTCTGGCGAGCGCGTTTCTTGGACTGGGGCGAATTTGCCATGTTTCGGTTCCCTCGGTTCGGGTCAATGTTCAATAGCTGCGCAATCGGCCCGACCGGGTTTTAGAACCGGCTGATTCTGGCCTAAGCGGGCCTCACGCGCATGGATGGGGCGCCTATAACCATAGAACGCCCCGATTGGAAAGCCCTAAAGCGGCTTATCTGTCGCGGAATTGCGCTTCGCGCTTTTCCAGGAAGGCGGCCCTGCCTTCTTTCTGATCCTCGGTGGCAAACATCGAGTATAAGAGCGCCCGCTCGACGCGCAGGCCTTCGGCCAGTGGGGTTTCGAATGCGGCATTGACGGCTTCTTTGGCGGCGGCAGCGGCGATGAGCGACTTTTCGGTGATCTTTACCGCGGCGGCGAGCGCCTCTTCCTTGAGCTTCTTGACCGGCACAACGCGCGAGACAAGGCCACAACGTTCGGCTTCGGCGGCATCCATGAACCGGCCTGTCAGGTGCATGTCCATCGCCTTGGCTTTGCCGACATAGCGCGGCAGGCGCTGCGATCCACCAAGGCCCGCGATGACGCCGAGGTTGATCTCGGGCTGGCCAAATTTGGCGTTGTCGGCGGCAATGATGAAATCGCACATCATCGCCAGCTCACACCCGCCGCCAAGCGCGTAGCCGGCAACAGCGGCGATGATCGGCTTGCGGGTCTTGTTGAAGCGGTCGCCCTCATTGGCGAAGAGCTTTTCAGTGTAGACATCTACGAAAGATTTCTCAGCCATCATCGCGACATCGGCACCCGCCGCGAAGGCCTTTTCCGAGCCGGTGATGACAATGCAGCGCACCTTGTCGTTGGCATCGGCGTCTTCGAGCGCGTCGCACAATTCACCAAGCAGGTCTGTATTCAGAGCATTGAGGGCGTCGGGGCGGTTGAGGGTGATGTAGGATACATAGTCGTGCATCTCTACGATCAGGGTTTCATAAGCCATTTTCGGGCCTTTTGTTGTGAGCAGTCGGGCAAGTGCTTAGCATTGCGTGGGCCGCGATCAAGCTATCTTTGACAGCGAGGGCAGTAGAAGGTCGAACGTCCACCTTGAACAATGCGGTGCACGGTGCCGTCGCAACCGGGGGTCATACAAGGGGCGCCCTCGCGGTCGTAGACCCTGAAAACATGTTGAAAATAACCAAGTTCGCCATCGGCTTGCCGGTAGTCTTTGAGCGAAGAGCCCCCCGCTTTAATCGCCTCGGAAAGCACCTCGCGGATGATCGGCACAAGCCCGCCGACGCGGGCCTCGGAGATCTGCCCGGCCTTGCGGCGGGGATTGATTCCGGCGCGGTGGAGTACTTCGCAGACGTAAATATTCCCAAGACCCGAAACGATTCTCTGATCCAGAAGCGCGGTTTTAATGGGGCTGGCGCGTCCTTTGAGACGGGCGGCCAGATAGGGGCCGTCAAAGCTGTTGCCAAGGGGTTCGGGGCCAAGATCACGCAGGAGCCAGTGATCC
>JBFEXG010000028.1:0-14744 GCA_041546005.1 Paracoccaceae bacterium | reverse complement strand
TGAGCTGATCGGCAAGAATCTGGCCGCCGTGACGCATGGAATACTCCCTCTTCAACGCGCGGCTACCATGTGCCAGCGCCTTGGGAAGTGCAACCGGAGGAACGCTAGAGCGGGTTGGATATTTCGATGAGATTTCCGTCAGGATCGCGGAGGTAGAGCGACAGGATCGGCCCCGTGGCACCGGTTCGTTGGACAGGGCCTTCCTCGATGGCGAGACCAAGGGTTGCCAGATGCGCCTGCCAGTCGGCAAGCGGTTCAGCGGTAAGGAAGCAAAGGTCGGCCGAACCGCGAACTGGCCTTTCGGCATGGGGCGCGAACTCGGCGCCCGCCTGATGCAGGTTGATCTTTTGCCGCCCGAATTTTAGCGCGGTTCGCGTCGTCCCGTCCGCCGCTTCAAAGCGTTCGGCGGTCATGCCGAGCGCCTTCTCATAGAAGGCCACGGTGGCGTCGATATCCGCCACGGTCAGCACCAGATGGTCGAGGGCCTCCACTGAGGGCATTTTCATCCTTTCCGCTTCGCGCTAGGCCTTGAGCATGCAGGACAAACCCAACCAGACGCAATCCGTCACCGATCTACTTGACCCCGCCCGTGCGCGGGCGATGGAAGCGGCGCTGGGTGCGGAGCCCGTGATCCAAAGCGGCGATCCGCTGCCGCCGTTCTTTCATCAGCTCTATTTCTGGGATCCCCGCCCGCCGCAGGAGCTTGGTCGCGACGGCCACCCCAAGACCGGCGGGTTCATTCCCGATATGGGCCTGCCGCGCCGAATGTGGGCGGCGGGCAAGCTCGTTTTTCACTCGGCGCTTCTGGCTGGTGTGAAAGCCGAGCGGCGGTCAGCCATCGAAAGCGTCACGCGCAAGGATGGCAAGACCGGCCCACTCGCCTTCGTACGGATCCGGCATGATATCCTTCAACGCGGGGGCCTCGCGCTGACCGAGTGGCAGGACATCGTCTATCGGCAGGATCCGGCGCCGGATGCTGTGAAGCCGGTGCCCCCCATGGCCGCGACCGACGAAGAGCGGTCGCTCGTTCGCAGCTTCGATTCCACCGCGCTCTTTCGCTATTCGGCGCTCACGTTCAACGGCCACCGCATCCATTACGACAAGCCCTATGCACAAGAGGTCGAGGGCTATCCCGGCCTTGTGGTCCATGGGCCCCTTCTGGCGCAGATGCTGATGCTTTTGGCGGAAGAGGCGCTGGGGCGGCCGCTGCGCGAATTTTCCTATCGCGCCACCGCGCCGCTTTTCGATGGCGAAGAGGCGGCGTTCTGTTGGAAGGCGGGGCGGCTTTGGGTGCGTGGACCGGACGGACGGCAGTGCATGGAGGCGGCTGCGGCCTAAAGGCTGGCCTCGGGGCGAAAGCCCTCGGGGATCGCGTCGCGCCCCTCGAGAAGCAGGTCGGCCATCACCTCGCCCACCTTGGGCGCCATGCCAAAGCCGATCTTGAAGCCGCCGTTGGCGATGAACTGCCCCTCATGCAGCGGATGCGCCCCGAGCATGGGCGAGCGGGTCATGGCGCGGGGGCGGACACCGGCCCAACGCTCGAGCACGCGGACACCTTCGAGGAATGGAAAGGCGGCTTCGGCGCGGAAGAGAAGGTCGTCGAGTTGCTGATCGATCTCGGTCGGGTCATCAAAGAAGCGCTCGCTGGTCGAACCGACGCCGAGCGTTCCATCCTGATGCGGCACAAGGTGGATGCCATCGCCGAAGAGCTGCGGCTTGCCGCGAACGTCGAGCGCCAGAAGCGCCGCCTGCCCCTTGACGCCGTTGCCCACCACCTTGCCGAGCCGTTCGGACAATTCCATCAGCCCGCGCCAACCGGTGGCGTGCAGCACTTTGCCTTCCTCAGCCCCTTCGGCGAGGATCTCGCCGCCCTTTTCCTCAATGGCACGCGCCAGCGCGGTCGTGGCTCGGCGGGGATGGATGCTGGCCGAGAGCGTATCCCAGACAAGAAAGCCGGTGGGCGAGATTGGTGCCCAAGGGGCGTGGTCGGCGGCTTCGACAATGTGCCATTCGGCCTGCCCGCGCCAAAGCTCGACCGCGTTGATCGCGCGGGTCTTGGCGAAATCGAGCGCCGCCTCGTCAAGAATAGGCTGTAGGCGCCCCGACCTTGCATAGCCGGAGCTGACGCCCGATGCCGCTTCGACGCCGCGCCAGAAGCCTTCCGCCATGACGAGGCTCTGGAACTGGAATTCCTTCTTGTCGTTCCACAACTCAGGAACGTGCGGCGCAAGCGCGCCCACGAGGCCGCCCGACGATCCCGAAGCCACGCCCGCCGGATCAATCACCCGCACCCTCGCGCCGCGCTGAATACAGGCCCAGCCGACCGACAGGCCAAAGACCCCCGCGCCATAGATCGTCACATCTGCCGTTGTCATTGCCGCACCGCGCCTCCAAAGTCGCCCCGATCCTAAGGCATCCAGCGATGAACGACCAGCAGCCCGAGCTCGATTGGCGCGACGAAAAGATCCCCGTATCGCGCCGGTTCGACGATCCCTATTTCTCGCTCGACAACGGGCTTGAGGAAACGCGCCATGTGTTTCTGGCGGGCAATGACTTGCCGGAACGGTTTGCTGACGGGTTCCAGATCGCCGAGCTGGGTTTCGGCACTGGCCTCAATTTCCTCGTGACGTTGGCCGCTTGGCGGGAAAGCGGTGTGGCGGGACGGCTCTCTTTCACCACATTCGAGGCCTTCCCCATGGCCGCCGCCGACCGCGAGCGGGCGCTGGCGGCTTTTCCGGAACTCGGCAGCTTGCGGGAAGAGCTGACCCGCGCTCTCGCCTCTGGCGCTGGCCCCTATGACTTTGGCGATACGACCTTGACCATCATCGTCGGCGATGCGCGTCAGACCTTGTCGGAGCAATCCTTTGCCGCCGATGCGTGGTTTCTCGACGGCTTCTCGCCGGCCAAGAACCCCGAGCTATGGGGCGAAGACCTGATGGCCGAGGTCGGGCGGCTCACCAAACCCGATGGCACCGTTGCGACATATACGGCCGCGGGGCATGTTCGCCGGGCATTGGCCGCCGCAGGCTTTGACGTCACCCGCGTCGCGGGCTATGGGCGCAAGAGACACATGACCCGCGCAAGGAAAGCCTGATGCAGTCGAACACCCGCCTCGGCATCTGGCTGATGATTGCCACGACCTTCGTTTTCGCGATGCAGGACGGCATCAGCCGCTATCTTGCGAGCCACTACAACGTCTTCATGGTGGTGATGATCCGCTACTGGTTCTTCGCCGCTTTCGTGATGGTGATCGCAAGCCGCAAGGAAGGCTCAATCCGCACCGCCGCCGCGACAACCCAGCCACTCTTGCAGATTTTCCGCGGGGTTCTTCTCGCCGCCGAAATCTGCGTGATGGTATTCGCCTTTGTGAAACTCGGACTGGTCGAGAGCCACGCGATTTTCGCGGCCTATCCGCTTCTCGTTGCCGCGCTGTCTGGCCCGGTTCTGGGCGAGACTGTGGGCTGGCGGCGCTGGGCGGCGATTGGTGTGGGCTTTGTTGGCGTTCTAGTGATCCTTCAGCCGGGGTTCGCCGTCTTCTCGCCGGTGGCCATCATCCCGATGATGTCGGCCCTGCTGTTCGCGCTTTATGCACTTCTGACACGATATGCCGCCCGAAAGGACAGCACGGCGACCTCGTTCTTCTGGACAGGCGTATCAGGCGCGGTGGTGATGACGGCCGTTGGCATGTTCCATTGGGAACCTATGACCGCCTACGACTGGATCTGGATGGCGCTTTTGTGCGTCACGGGCGCGACCGCCCACTTCCTTCTTATCAAGTGCTATGAGGTGGCCGAAGCCAGCGCAGTGCAGCCCTTCGCCTATCTTCAGATCGCCTGGGCTGCCGCGCTTGGCATCTTCGTCTTTGGCGAAACCCTGCGCCTCAACGTGGCCATCGGGGTTGGAATAATCGTCAGCGCTGGTCTCTTCACCCTCTGGCGCGAGCGCCACGCGCGCGCCTGATCAGGGGCGCGCGCGGGGGCGTATCAGCGGCTTTTCCCCAATCAGAAGCGCTGCAAAGCGGATGGTGCCGGTCTGGCCGGTGAGGCGGGCACGGTAAATCGGGATCGCCTCGGTAACGCGCTGGACGTAGTTGCGGGTTTCCTTGAAGGGGATCATCTCGATCCAATCGACCACGTCGATCTGCCCCTGCCGAGGATCGCCGCGCGCATCCATCCACTCCTGTGGCCGGCGCGGGCCGGCGTTGTAGCCTGCGGCGATCATCACCGGGGAGGGGCCAAAGCGCTCTTCTAGGTCGGCCAGATACTGGGCGCCGAGCGTGACGTTGTATTCCCAGTCGTTTACCAGCCGCCATTTGTCATAGCTGAGCCCAAGGTCTTTGGAGACCATCTCGGCGGTTCCCGGCATGACCTGCATGAGGCCGATGGCGCCGACCGGGCTCGCCACGGTTGCGTTGAATTCCGACTCGCGCCGGGCGATGGCAAGGGCAAGTTCGCGACTGACCGGCAGGTTCATCTCGGCCAGCGGATGGATCGGGAAATAGGCCGCCGGGATCAGGATGCCGCGATCGAGCGCCGTCTTGGCGACGAGGACACGGAAGAAGGGCTCGTTCATCGCGGCAAGGATCTGGTCGAGTTGGCCAAGCTCGGTCCGGTCGAGCCGGCGGGCGAGTTGCAGGAAGAACTGAACCGCACCACTGCGCTGGCCCGCGCTCAGAAGGGTCAATGCGGCTCGGGTCGTCTCGGCGGCCACGAATGGCGCCTGTCGCCAATCGGGAAAGACTTCGCGGCCAGTCAGTGCGGGATCCAGCGACAGGCCAAGCCGCTCGGCGGCAAGAAGGCCATAGAAGGCCGTCTGGTACTGGGCCGCTCCGGCATAGGCGGCCGCTGCAGAAACCTGATCGCCCCGGCGCTCGTGGGCGCGGCCAAGCCAATAGCCCGCGCGCGACATCGAGATCGGGCCGCTGACGGCGCGGGCCATGGCGTCGAAATGGGCGATCGCGGTGGCGGGATCGGCGAGGAAGCGCAATGCAAGGTAGCCTGCAAGCCATTCCAGATCGGCAAACGCCTCGCCGTCGGCGGCGGTCAGGTGGTGCTGGCGGGCAAGGTCGTAGGCCCGACCATAGTCCCCTTCGCGCATCAGCCAGCGGGCGACGAGACTGCGGTTGTTGGCCCAGCGGGCGGGTTGGCCGAGTGCGGCGGCAGAGCCAGTGCGGGCCAACAGGAACGCCCCGGCCTCGGTATAGTCCCCGCGAGACGTTAGCTGATTGAACCGGGCCAGAGCCACGCCCGAAGTTTCTCGTTCGCCGGAGGGCAGCGCAGAATACAGCCGATCCGCATCGTTCGCCCCGCGCTGCATTGCGATCCGCGCAGCGATGGTGGCCTTGTCGCGCGCTGGAACCAGATCGAGAACCGCGGCCGCGTCGCCCGTCCGACCCGCCCAAAGGGCGGTATCTGCCCGCTCGCTGTGAAGGGCTGCAAGACTACGGCCATAAGAAGCCAAAAGGGCCGCTTGCCCGTCCTCCGGCAGCGACAAACTCCGCCAGACATCGCGCAGCATCGCCTCGGCGCCTGCAGTATCCCCCCTAGCAGACAAGGCGTTGACGAGTTTTACCGCCCCCTCACCGGTCTGAGGCTTTGCACCGCCGAAAAAGGCGATGACCTCGGCAGCAGGCGTGCCTGTCGGGATAGAACGCTCGCCCTGAGCACGCAGGCGGTCGAGGCCGGGCCAATCGGAGCGGCGGGCCAGAAAGTCACGGTAGACGGTGAAGGGCGCGGTCGAGTCCTCGGCCCTGAGCCATGTCCAAATAAGAAGGTCTTGGGTGAGCGCATCGCTCTGGGGAAGCTGCGCGACAGCCGCTTGCCAGTCGGACTTCGCCGCCGCCTCGAAGGCTGCAGGTAGCGATTGCGCCGCAAGCGGCTGTGTCGTGCCTGCCCCAAGAAGGGCGGCGCACAAAAGAAGGCTGCGAAGGCCCATGATTGTCTTTCTGCTCGTTTTTCCAAAGGGTAGCTGCCCTATTGGCCGTGGCAATGGGAATCTTGGCAATCGGCGGAAACCCGTCTAGGTTCCGCGCGATTTCACAAGATGGGCGAGTCAGCCCAACAAGAAAAGGAAGCGCGTCATGATCAAAGGGTCTCTCCCCGCCCTCGTTACGCCGTTCAAGAACGGCAAGCTGGATCTCGACACGCTGAAGAAACTTGTCGAATGGCATGTCGAGCAAGGCAGCCACGGCCTTGTTCCGGTCGGCACCACGGGCGAGAGCCCGACGCTCAGCCATGAAGAGCACGATCTTGTCGTCGAGACGGTGATCACGGTGGCGGCGGGCCGCATCCCCGTGATCGCTGGCGCCGGTTCGAACAACACCATCGAGACCGTTCGCCTTGTCGAAGCCGCCAAGAAGGCCGGCGCCGATGCGGCGCTCGTCGTCACGCCCTATTACAACAAGCCGACCCAGCGCGGCCTGATCGCCCATTACGAAGAGGCGGCCAAGTGTGGCCTGCCGATCATCATCTACAACATCCCCGGCCGTTCGGTCGTTGATATGGCCCCCGCCACGATGGGCGAGCTTGCCAAGCTGCCGATGATCGTCGGCGTCAAAGACGCCACCGGCGATCTCAGCCGCGTGCCGAAGCAACGCATGACCTGCGGCAAGGAATTCATCCAGCTTTCGGGCGAGGATGCGACAGCGCTTGGCTTTAACGCCCACGGCGGTGTCGGCTGCATTTCGGTGACTGCGAACGTCGCGCCCAAGCTCTGCGCCGAGTTCCAGGAAGCGACGCTTGCGGGCGATTACAAGACCGCGCTCGAGTATCAGGACCGGCTCATGCCGCTGCATGAGGCGATCTTCCTCGAGCCGGGTGTCGCGGGTGCGAAATACGGCCTGTCGCTTCTGGGGATGTGCTCCGACGAAGTCCGCTCGCCACTGACGACGCTCACCGACGAGACCAAGGAACGCATCCGCGCCGCGATGGTTCACGCCGGCCTGATCAACTGAGCCACTTTCGCCACCTGAGCGACAACCTGCGCGGCAGCCTCTTTATGGTTGCCGCGATGGCCGGGTTTGCGGTCGAGGATATGTTCCTCAAGGCCGCCGCAAAGACGGTCGGCCTTGGGCAGGTTCTTTTGATGTTCGGCCTCGCGGGGCTTTTGGGTTTTGCGATCCTCACCCGCCGTCAGGGCCGCCCGATCTGGGATCCGGCCTACCTTGGCCGCGCCATCCTGATCCGGTCAGGGTTTGAGGTGACGGGGCGGATCTTCTACGCGCTGGCCTTTGTCCTGACCCCGCTCACCAGCGCCACGGCGATCCTTCAAGCGACGCCGCTTGTCGTCGTCGGCGGCGCGGCGTTGTTCCTTGGAGAGAAGGTCGGCTGGCGGCGCTGGACGGCGATCCTTGTCGGCCTTGGCGGCGTCCTCCTGATCCTGAGGCCCGGCGTCGAGGGCTTCAGCCCGCTCTCGATCCTTGCGGTGATCGGCATGATCGGCTTTGCCGGGCGCGACCTTGCCACCCGCGCCGCGCCGCCGCAGCTCAGCGCCATGCAGCTTGGCATCTGCGGCTTTGCCATGCTTTCGGTCGCTGGCGCGATCCTGATGGTCTGGACCGGCGCGCCGGAGATGCCCGATGCGGGGGCGCTGGCCGCTGTCGGCGGGGCGACCATCTTCGGCGTCTTCGCCTACTTCATGCTGACGCTCGCCATGCGGACAGGCGAGGTGAGCGCGGTCACCCCCTTCCGCTATTCGCGGCTCCTGTTCGGCATGGGCCTAGGCATCCTCGTCTTTGGCGAACGGCCCGACCTGCTGACCATCATTGGCGCTCTGGTGATCGTCTTCAGCGGCACATTTGCGCTCCTGCGCGCCCGCCGCCGTCAGGCCCGCAACCAGTCGGGCGCATAGCGGGCGCCGTCGAGCCCCGCGAAGGTTGTGAGCCGTTCGATCTCGGCGGTGAGCCGGGCGATGCGGCCTTTGCCCATCGCGATCCCTTCCTCGGGCCAGAAAGCGGTGACATCGAGAAGGTTGGCAGAACGGTCGGCCTTGGCGTCGATCCGGCCGATCATCCGGTCGCCTTCCATGACGGGGAAGACGTAGTAGCCATAGACCCGCTTGGGGGCGGGCACGAAGATCTCGATCCGGTAATTGAAACCGAAAAGCCGCTCGGCCCGGTTACGGTCGCGCAGGGCTGGATCGAAAGGCGAGAGGATGCGGACGCGGGTCGAGGGGTCGGGAGCGACCTCGTCGATGAAATCGGGGCGGGCAAACGACCGGCGCGGCTTGCCGTCGATCCCTTCGATATCGACCTCGATCAGGTGTCCGGCTCTCAATTCACGGGCGCACCACTCCCGCGCCTCGGCTGGCGCGACGAGCGCATAGAAGGCGGCGACCTCACCGCTCGTGGCAAAGCCGAGAGTGTCAATGGCAGTCCGGCAGGCCCAGTCGATGGTTTCCTCTGTCGAGACCTGCGTTTGCCGCTGGGTCTCGGGGATCACCCGCTCGGTCAAGTCATAGACCTTCTGAAATCCCTCGCGCCGAGCCACCGAGATCTCGCCCGTGTGCCAGAGATATTCGAGCGCCGCCTTTGACGGATTCCAATCCCACCAACCGCCCGACGACTTGCCTTCGCCGTCCGCCAGATCGCCGCTCTTGCAGGTGCCCTCGGCGTCGATATGGGCAAGCACATCGTCGATCCGCGCGTGGAAATCTGTGCCCTGCCAGTCCTCCCAACGCGCCTTTAGGCGCTCT
Organism: Paracoccaceae bacterium; assembly: GCA_041546005.1. Classification (GTDB taxonomy): domain Bacteria; phylum Pseudomonadota; class Alphaproteobacteria; order Rhodobacterales; family Rhodobacteraceae; genus RFZI01. Next base: position 6,053 of record JBFEXG010000028.1, on the reverse strand, counting down.
TTGTTGTGCTCAAACCGCCGCCGCCAGTAGGGGAAGCTCTCAATCGGGATGGTCGAGGCGTCATGCGTCCAATGCTCGAAAAGCCGCCGGTCGCGGTCGTGCAAGCGGGCGAGGGCCGCAGGCCGATATTGCTGTCGGCGCGACCAGAGGATCATGTCATGGGCCCGAGCAACGGTGTTGACACTATCGAGCTGCACAAAGCCGAGTTTGCCGATCACCGCGTCAAGGTCGGCCCCTTTGCCAGGACCAGTCGGCGCATCGATCAGGCCGTGCCGACCCAGAAATATCCGGCGCGCGGCCTCATTTGGGATCAGAGGACGTTTGGCCATTATTTGCCCCGGATCGCATCAAGCTGGCTATTGCGGACCACCCGCAGCGCCTCAACCAAAAGTGCCGTCAGCAGCCCCATGTTGAGCAGGCCGTTCGCCGCCGCCATGCCGCCGAGCAGGCGCCATTCCTCTGGCAAGAGAATGTCACCAAACCCGAGGGTCGTGTAGGCGACGAGCGAAAAGTAGACCGAGGTTTCGAGGCTGTCGAAAACACCTAGGCCAATCAGCGCCCCGGCCCACATCCAGACACCGGCTGTGATCTGCCCAAGAATCCATAGCGCGGCGAGCGCGAGGATCAGGCCAAGCTTGGGCCGGTGCGGCTTGCGCGACAGGAACGGACGGGAGCGCACAAGGAATACTTCCATTGCCCAAAAGCTCACGCCAGCGATCAGGATCGAAATGATCATCAGGGTCGAGCCAATGAAAATTTGGCTGAACATTCTGCCCCCGGTCGCTTGGTAGAGACAGAATAGCCGCTAGCATGTCTGACACCAGCGCCGAGTGCTTGCTCCGCGCGGCTTCCTCGCATATCTCAGCCCGATCATGGCCAAGAAACCGGAAAACAAGAATTACAAGGTGATCGCCGAGAACCGGCGTGCCCGCTACGATTACGCGATCGAGAGCGATCTCGAGGTTGGCATCATCCTGATGGGATCCGAGGTCAAATCGCTCCGCACCGGGCAATCGAATATCGCCGAAAGCTATGCCAGCGTCGAGAATGGCGAGCTGTGGCTCACCAACGCCTATATCGCCCCCTACGATCCGGCCAAGACCTGGGGCCACGAAGAACGCCGCCGCCGCAAGTTGCTTGTTTCCCGCAAGGAGCTATCGCGGCTCTGGTCCGCGACCCAGCGCGAGGGAATGACCCTCGTGCCACTGGTCATGTATTTCAACGACCGTGGCCTCGTGAAGCTCAAGCTCGGCATCGCCAAGGGCAAGAAGCTGCACGACAAGCGCGCCTCGGACGCGAAACGCGACTGGGGCCGCCAGAAACAGCGACTTCTCAAGCACGGCGAATGAGCCTTCGAAAAACGCGGATTTCGTGCTAGGCAGCCCCATTGGTTTTTGGGGGATTTCCGTATGGCACAGGCTTTGCCGACACGCTCCGTCGTTTACGAAGGGCCTATAAACAACACGACCATCTGGGAGCGCTTCACCCTGCGCCCCGACGATATCCTCGTGGTGACCCCGCCCAAATGCGGCACCACATGGACCCAGATCATCGTCACCAGCATCATCCAAGGGCGCTCGCTCGGCGACGCCGAGATGGGCAAATTCTCAAGATGGCTCGACTGCGGATTTCGCGACCGCGACGAGATCGCTAAGTTTCTCGACGGTCAGACAGACCGCCGCTGTATCAAGAGCCACTCGCCCTTGGACGGGATTACCTATGATCCGCGCTGCACCTATTTCGCCGTCTACCGCCACCCGATCGACGTTCATTTCTCGATGCGCAAGCACAACGAGAACATGACCCTCGAGATGCTGAACGACCGCTATCCCGACGATATCCACGAAGCTTTCCGGATGTTCCTTGAGGATGAGCTCTTCAACGGCGCCACCGACGCCATGGATCTCCACTCGATCGTGCACCACTACAAGACCTTCAAGGAATGGGAGCATCTGCCCAACGTGCACCTCCTGCATTTCGCCGATCTAAAGGCCGATCTTGACGGGCAGGTGCGGCGGATCGCCGAGATCATGGGCTTTGATCGCAATGATCCAGTTCTGGACGAGGTTATCAATGGCTCGACCTTTGCGTCAGTCAAAGCGAAGGCCATTGAAGATGCCAAGAAATCAACCGGCGGGATTTTTCTCAAGCCAGAAGAGTTTTTCCAGAGCGGCACCTCGAACAAATGGGTCGGCAAGCTGACCGACGCCGAGATCGCTGCGTTTGATGCGCGAATGAAAGAACTCTTGCCTGAGGATCAAGCAACGTGGCTTCTTTGGGGGGCCAAGGGCAGACCCTAGCCTGACATTAATTTGAGTTAAGTATTTGAGGACCACCTATGAATTTGCCACAACGCACGGCCCATTACGAAGGCCCGCTGACGACCACGGCTATCTGGGACAAGTTCCAACTGCGCGGCGATGATGTTCTGGTCGTCACCCCGCCCAAGTGCGGCACCACCTGGAGCCAGATCATCATCACCAGCCTGATCGCGGGCCGGCCGCTTTCTCCGCGCGAGATGGGGGATGTGTCCTTCTGGCTCGATTGTGCGCTCGACGATCCGATCACCAATATGGAGGCCTTCGAAAAGCAGGATTTCCGGCGCTGCATCAAGAGCCATACCCCGCTTGACGGGGTGCCCTACGATCCGCGGTGCACTTATTTTGCCGTCTATCGCCACCCCATCGACGTTCATTTCTCGATGCGGACCCACGCGGGCCATATGGAATCCGACGTTATGCGCCGAAGGTATCCGGACGACAGTCGTGAGGCCTTTCGGATGTTTCTAGAAGACGAGCTCTATGACGGATCCAACGACGCGCTCGATCTGCATTCGATCGTCTATCATTTCTCCTCGTTCAAGAAATGGGAGCACCTGCCCAACGTCCACCTGTTTCATTATGCCGACATGAAGGCCGATCTTGATGGCACGGTGGCCCGCTTCGCCCGCATTCTGGGAATGGATGAGAGCGACCCGCTGGTCGAGAGGATCGTGCAGGACACGAGCTTTGCCAGCCTCAAGAAAAAGGCCATCGAAGGGGACAAGACGGCCAAGGAAGCGGGGTTCTACCTCGCCGCCAAGTTCTTCGACAGCGGCACGTCGAACAAATGGGAAGGCAGGCTTTCGGACGATCAGCTTGCCGCCTTCGACGCCCGAATGCGCGAGCTTTTGCCCGACGACCAGATCCAGTGGCTTCTCTGGGGTTCTAAAGGCCGGCCCTGACGCCGCACCTCGCATCGGCTCCTTGCCTGTCTGGCCCCTTGCAGGTAGTGACAGACCGACCCGATAGCTGCGGAAAAGGGGCAGGCCATGAGCGTGCAGGATCACTCCAACCCCAAGACCCTCGTATCGACCGCTTGGCTCGAGGCGCATCTGCGCGACCCCGACCTGCGGATCCTTGATGCTTCGTGGTATTTGCCGACCGAGAACCGCAATCCCAAGGCCGAATACCTTGATCGCCACATCCCCGGCGCGCGGTTTTTCGATATCGACGAGATCTCCGATCTGCGGTCGGACCTGCCGCATATGGTCCCGCCCATTGAAAAGTTCATGAGCCGGATGCGAGCGATGGGCGTGGGCGATGGGCATCAGGTTGTCGTCTATGATGGCTCGGGCCTGTTTTCGGCCGCCCGCGTCTGGTGGCTTTTCCGCCTGATGGGCAAGACCGACATCGCCGTCTTGGACGGCGGCCTGCCCAAGTGGCTCGCCGAAGGGCGTCCCGTGGACGACGACGATCCCGTAATCCGCGACCGGCACATGACCACAACCCGCCAGAACCAGATGGTGAAAGACGTCACGCAAGTCGCCCGCGCCTCCAAGCTGGGCGATTTCGAGATCATAGACGCCCGCGCCCCTGCCCGTTTCCGCGGCGAGGCACCCGAGCCTCGGGCTGGCCTGCGCTCGGGCCATATCCCCGGCTCGCGCAATGTGTTCTTCAAGGACCTGTTGAAAGCCGATGGCACCATGAAGGATGCCGCCGGCATCCGCGCCGCCTTTGAAGCGGCAGGAGTTGACCTGAACAAACCCGCGATCTGCACTTGTGGCTCGGGCGTGACCGCTTCGGTCCTCGCCCTTGGCCTCGAGCTCATCGGCAAGCGCGATCATTCAGTTTACGATGGCTCATGGTCCGAGTGGGGCATGTACGCCGACCTTCCAATTGCAACCGGAGACGCCTGATGCTCGAGCATCTCAAACCCCAGCCCGCCGACAAGATCCTCATGCTTATGCAATCGTTCCGCGAAGATCCGCGGACCGACAAGATCGACCTCGGCGTGGGTGTCTACAAAGACCCGACCGGCCTGACGCCGGTGATGCGCGCGGTGAAGGCCGCCGAGAAGAAAATCTGGGAGAGCCAGAACACCAAGGCCTATGTCGGCCTTGCGGGCGATCCGGCGTTCCTTGACGGGATGATCGGCCTTGTGCTGGACGGCGCGGTCGCCCGCGAGCGCATCGGCGCGGTCGCCACCCCCGGCGGCACCGGCGCGATCCGTCAGGCGCTCGAGCTGATCCGCCTCGCCTCGCCCGAGGCCACAGTTTGGCTTTCGAACCCGACCTGGCCCAACCATAACTCGATCATCAAATATCTCGGCATGAAGATGGCCGACTACCGCTATTTCGACGAAGCGACCCGTGGCGTCGATTTCGCAGGCATGATGGCCGATCTTCAGGGCCTCAGGGCCGGTGACGTGGTGCTGCTGCATGGCTGCTGCCACAACCCGACCGGCGCCAATCTGGATGCCGCCCAGTGGGACGAGGTGATCGCGCTTCTGAAGGCCAAGGGCGCTGTGCCGCTTGTCGACATCGCTTATCAAGGCTTTGGCGATGGCCTCGCCGAAGATGGCGCCGCGACCCGCATGGTCGCCGCTGGTATGGACGAATGCCTGATCGCGGCCTCCTGCTCGAAGAATTTCGGCATCTACCGCGAACGCACCGGCATCCTGATGGCCGTGGCCCGCGACGATGTGCAGGCCAAGCTGGCGCAGGCCAACCTCGCCTTCCTCAACCGCCAGAATTATTCCTTCCCGCCCGACCACGGCGCGCGGATCGTTTCGACCATCCTTGGCGATCCGGCTCTGCGGGCCGATTGGGAGGCGGAGCTCGAAGAAATCCGCAACACGATGCTCGGCCTGCGCACCCAGTTGGCCGACGAACTGCGCCGCCTGTCGAACTCGGATCGCTTTGATTTCATCGCCCATCACCGGGGCATGTTCAGCCGGATCGGCACTACGCCCGAAAAGGTCGAAAAGATGCGCGCCGATAGCGGCATCTACATGGTCTCGGACAGCCGGATGAACATTGCGGGCCTCAACGCGCAGACCATCCCGATCCTCGCCAAGGCAATCATCGACGCCGGCGTCTGAGCCTTCACGCATAAAAAATGGGGCGCGTTTCCGCGCCCCAGTCTGCCGTGTCCTCAGGGAAGGATCTTTGGACTCAGCTATGGTATGCCTGCTCGCCGTGTGAGCTCAGGTCGAGGCCACGGCGTTCGTCGTCGCTTTCAACACGCAGGCCGGTGATGCCCTTGGTGATGTAGAGAAGAACCGCCGAGGCCACGCCACACCAGACGATGGTGATGGCAACCGCTTCGATCTGGATCCAGGTCTGCGAGGCGATCGAGTAGTCGTCGCCACCGATGCCGCCGAGACCGGGGGCGGTGAAGATACCGGTGCCGATAGCGCCGATGATGCCGCCGATACCGTGGATGCCGAAGACATCGAGGCTGTCGTCATAGCCGAGCTTGCTCTTCACGACCGCCACGAAGAAATAGCATGCCACCGAGGCAAGGCCGCCGAGGGCGATGGCGCCAACCGGGCCAATGAAGCCGGCAGCGGGAGTCACGGCAACAAGGCCAGCAACGAGGCCGGAAGCGGCGCCCAACAACGAGGCTTTTCCACGGGTCAGCGCTTCGACAGCAGCCCAAGCGAGAATTGCGCCGGCGGTGGCCGTGAAGGTGTTGATCATGGCAAGTGCCGCGCCGCCGTTGGCTTCAAGGTTGGAACCCGCGTTGAAGCCGAACCAGCCGACCCAGAGGATGCCAGCGCCGACGAGCGTC
>JBFEXG010000128.1:0-6971 GCA_041546005.1 Paracoccaceae bacterium | reverse complement strand
AGATCGCACGCGACAGAACGGTGGTTGCATCGAGGTGGGCGAACGAGGTGGCCGGAGCCGGGTCGGTAAGGTCGTCGGCCGGAACGTAGATGGCCTGAACCGAGGTGATCGAGCCAGCCTTGGTCGAGGTGATGCGTTCCTGCAGAGCGCCCATGTCGGTCGCCAGCGTCGGCTGATAGCCCACGGCCGAAGGGATACGGCCGAGAAGTGCCGACACCTCAGAACCAGCCTGAGTAAAGCGGAAGATGTTGTCGACGAAGAACAGAACGTCGGTTCCCGAGGAATCGCGGAACTGCTCGGCAAGGGTCAGACCCGACAGAGCGACGCGCATACGGGCTCCCGGCGGCTCGTTCATCTGACCGTATACAAGGGCCACTTTCGACTTCTCGAGGTCATCGGGGACGATAACGCCCGACTCGATCATCTCGTGATAAAGGTCGTTGCCCTCACGGGTCCGCTCACCAACGCCGGCGAACACGGAGTAGCCCGAGTGCACTTTGGCGATGTTGTTGATGAGTTCCATGATGAGAACGGTCTTGCCCACGCCGGCGCCGCCGAAGAGGCCGATCTTGCCGCCCTTGGCGTAGGGGGCGAGAAGGTCCACGACCTTGATGCCGGTGACAAGGATTTCCGACTCGGTTGCCTGATCGGCAAACTCGGGGGCCGGCTGGTGGATGGCGCGGTGCTCCTTGGCGTTGACCGGGCCTTTTTCGTCCACCGGCTCGCCGACGACGTTAAGGATACGACCGAGGGTGGCATCGCCAACCGGGACCGAGATCGGCTCGCCGGTGTCAGCCACTTCCTGCCCACGAACGAGACCTTCGGTCGCGTCCATTGCAATGGTGCGCACAGTGCTCTCGCCAAGGTGCTGGGCAACTTCAAGCACCAGCTTCTTGCCGTTGTTTTCGGTGGTCAGCGCGTTCAGAATCTTGGGCAGATCGCCCTCGAACTGCACGTCCACGACGGCGCCGATGACCTGAGTCACTTTGCCTTTCGATTTAGCCATGGGATTTCTCCAGTTCCGTTAGAGCGCTTCCGCGCCCGAAATAATTTCAATCAGCTCGTTGGTGATCACGGCCTGACGCGAGCGGTTAAACTCGATGGTCAGCCGGTCGATCATGTCACCGGCGTTGCGGGTTGCGTTGTCCATCGCGCTCATCCGCGCGCCCTGTTCGGACGCAGCGTTCTCGAGGAGCGCCGCAAAGATTTGCGTTGCGACACCGCGCGGCAACAGATCGGCGAGGATGGCCTCTTCGCTCGGCTCATAGTCATAGAGCGTCGCGGCACCGGTCTCGGCCTCTTCGAATTTGGCCGGGATGATCTGCTGCGCGGTCGGGATCTGCGAGATCACCGACTGGAAGCGGCTGAAGAAGATGGTGGCGACATCATACTCGCCGGCATCGAAGCGGCCCAGAAGGTCGCGGGCGATGTCCTGCGCATTGGTGTAACCAAGCTTGCGAACGGCCGACAGGTCAACGTGGGCGACGAAGTGGCTGGCCCAATCGCGGCGCAGCTGTTCGCGGCCCTTCTTGCCGACAGTGAGGATCTTGACGGTCTTGCCCGCCGCGATCAGCTCGGCCGCATGGGTGCGGGCGAGCTTGACGATCGAGGAGTTGAAACCACCGCAGAGGCCGCGTTCCGCCGTCATGACCACCAGAAGGTGGACCTTGTCGGACCCCGTTCCCGACAGAAGCCGGGGGGCAGAGTCCGATCCGCCGACAGAGGCGGCAAGCCCCGCCATAACCGCGTTGAAGCGATCGGTATAGGGGCGGGTCTGCTCGGCCGCATCCTGTGCCCGCCGCAGTTTCGCGGCGGCCACCATCTGCATGGCCTTGGTGATCTTGCGGGTCGATTTGACCGACGCGATCCGATTTTTCAGGTCCTTTAGACTAGGCACTGCCTTGTCTCCTTATCCAAAGCCACGAAATCAGGCGAAATCCTTAGCGAATTCGTCGATAGCGGCCTTGAGCTTGGCCTCGGCGTCGCCCTTGATCTTGGGGTCGTCCTTGGTGAGCCACTCGAGGATGTCCGCGCGGTTGTTACGCAGGTGCTTGAGGAGACCAGCCTCGAACCGGCCAACGTCCTTGACGGCGACCTTGTCGAGATAGCCGTTGGTGCCGGCGTAGATGACGCAGACGATTTCGGCGTTGGTCAGCGGCGAGTACTGCGGCTGCTTCATAAGCTCGGTCAGACGCGCACCACGGTTCAGAAGCTGCTGGGTCGCGGCGTCGAGGTCGGAACCGAACTGGGCGAAGGCGGCCATCTCGCGGTACTGAGCGAGCGACAGCTTAACCGGACCAGCAACCGACTTCATCGAGTTGGTCTGAGCCGACGAACCCACGCGCGACACCGACAGACCGGTGTTCACGGCCGGACGGATACCCTGATAGAAGAGTTCGGTCTCGAGGAAGATCTGACCGTCGGTGATCGAGATCACGTTGGTCGGAATAAAGGCCGACACGTCGCCGCCCTGGGTTTCGATGACCGGAAGAGCGGTCAGCGAGCCCGAGCCATTGTCTTCGTTGAGCTTCGAGGAACGCTCGAGAAGGCGCGAGTGCAGGTAGAACACGTCGCCCGGATAGGCTTCACGTCCCGGCGGACGGCGCAGAAGGAGCGACATCTGACGATACGACACGGCCTGCTTGGACAGGTCATCGTAAATGATGAGCGCGTGGCGGCCGTTGTCACGGAAGTGCTCCGCCATCGCGGTTGCCGAATAGGGCGCGAGGAACTGCATCGGCGCCGGGTCGGACGCGGTTGCGGCCACGACGATCGTGTATTCCAGAGCGCCGTTTTCCTCGAGCTTTTTCACAAGCTGAGCAACGGTCGAACGCTTCTGACCAACGGCCACATAGATGCAATAGAGCTTCTTGCTCTCATCATCGCCAGCGGCTTCGTTGTAGGACTTCTGGTTCAGAATGGTGTCGAGCGCGATTGCGGTCTTGCCGGTCTGACGGTCGCCAATGATCAGCTCGCGCTGGCCACGGCCGATCGGGATCATCGCGTCAACCGACTTGAGGCCGGTCGCCATCGGCTCGTGAACCGATTTGCGGGGGATGATGCCCGGGGCTTTGCTGTCGGCGATGCGGCGGGTCTTGGTCTTGATCGGACCTTTGCCGTCGAGCGGGTTGCCCAGCGCGTCGACAACACGGCCGAGAAGCTCGTCGCCAGCGGGAACGTCCACGATGGCCTTGGTGCGCTTGACGGTGTCGCCTTCTTTAATGTCGCGGTCCGAACCGAAGATAACGCAGCCGACGTTGTCGGCTTCGAGGTTCAGGGCCATCCCGCGGATACCACCGGGGAATTCGACCATTTCACCGGCCTGGATGTTGTCCAGACCGTAAACGCGGGCAATACCGTCACCGACCGATAGCACGCGGCCAACTTCGGCAACTTCGGCTTCTTGGCCAAAGTTCTTGATCTGCCCTTTCAGGATCGCAGAAATTTCTGCAGCTTGGATCGCCATTATCCGACCTCTTTCATGGTGTTCTGGAGAGCGCTGAGCTTGGAGGCGATCGAGGTATCGATCATCTTCGAGCCCACCTTAACGACTAGACCGCCGATGAGGCTTTCATCCACGGTTGCATTAATTTTGATGGTCTTGCCGATCTGCGCCTTGAGCGTCTTGGCAAGTTTATCGGCCTGGGTCTTGGTCAGGGCTTTCGCACTGACGACCTCGGCGGTCACTTCGCCCTTTTCCTCAGCGATACGGTCGCGCAGCGCCAAGATCAGCTGAGGAAGGGTAAACAGGCGACGATTCGACGCCATAAGGGCGAGCGTATTGGTCACGATCGCCGAGAGTTTCATCTTTTTGGCAAGCGCCAACACGGCATTTGCCTGCTCTTCGCGGCTATAGAGCGGCGAAGTGATCAACGCACGCAGATCCGACGATCCTTCGATCGCGGCGTCCAGTGCATCAATGTCGGATTCGAGGGTCTTGAGACCCTTTTCCTCTTTCGCCAGTTCAAAAACGGCGGTGGCATAGCGCTTGGCGATGCCAGTTGAGATCGAAGCTGGTTCGGACACGTCCACCCTTCCGATGTGTTTGGCCCCGTCCGTCCACCCTGTGGAGAGCGTCAGGAGGGCATACTTGGAGCCCTCGGGTTATACCGGGGGCTTAAAATCAGGGCGGATGTAGCAGAGCCTTTTGTGTGGGGCAACCGCCTAGGAGCGCTTTATCTGCGGCAATTGCGCATTGGCGAACCTTATAACACAGGCACTTGGCAAATGATCCCGCTAACAGGCGGAAAATATCTTTTTATGTTCGCGACAGAATTCCCGAAAGGCGCCGAATCCGACGCGATTCTAGCTCAGGCGGCGCCTGGGCCGCGATAGGTCGGTTTGGGCTCTGCTGCGCCAATTCCCTCAAGCACCCGCATGGGCCTGCGAACGGCCTCTGTCAGGCCCGGGCGATGGGGCGCCGAAACCTGTTTGGCAACTTCGACAAACAGAACGCCACCAGCAGCAAAAACGGGCATATGCCGCCCAACGGCCTCCAGAAGACCCGCCACTCTCCGCCAGATCTTCTTGTAGGAGGGAGGTTGATAAAGGGTGGAAAGCGCCCGTTCCGGCGCGAAGCCGTGGCGGCGCAGCTGCGCCTCAAGCTGCCCTAGCGAATAGGGGCGGCCATAACCAAAGGGCGTTTTGTCCGAGCGCGACCAGATGCCCGCCCGGTTCGGGACTATGAACACCGCCCGCCCGCCGGGCCCGAGAACACGCCAGCACTCGTCAAGAACGGCCGAGGGATTCTCGGCGGTTTCGAGGCCGTGCATCAAAACAAGCTTGTCGACCGAGCCGGTGCGGATTGGCCACACGGCCTCTTCACACAAGACGCTGACATTAGGCATACCGGCTGGCCAAGGCATGACGCCTTGCGGCCCAGGCATCAGGCCAATAACCCGCCGCGCGTCTGCGAGATAGGGGCGCAGCAAGGGCACGGCAAAGCCATAACCCACCACACATTGCGCCTTGGCTTCCGGCCAGATCGCCAAAAGCTGATCCCGGACAACCTTTTGCGCCGCGCGCCCCAAAGGGCTGCGGTAATAGAAGTTGCGCAGGTCCAGCACGTCGAGGTGCATTGCAGGCCGGGGTCCTTTCCGTCAGGCTGCTGCCACCATAACAAGCGATTGCGACATTACCATGCCCCTTGAGCTCGTCACCTTGCCCTGTCTTGCGGACAACTATGCCTATCTCCTGCACAACGCCGAGACAGGCCAGACAACGCTTGTCGATGCCCCCGAAGCGGCACCGATCCAAGCGGCTCTTGCGGAACGCGGCTGGGGTCTCGATCTGATCCTCCTGACCCACCACCACCCGGACCACATCGACGGCGTCGAACCGCTCCGCGCGGCCTTTGGCGCCAAGGTTGTGGGCGCCGCGGCAGACGCACATCGACTGCCAAAGCTCGATCTAGCGGTCAAAGAAGGCGACGTGATCGACGTTCTCGGCACCAAGGCCCATGTGATCGACGTCTCCGGCCACACCATCGGCCACATCGCCTTTCACCTCCCCGAGATCGGCGCCGCCTTCACCGCAGACAGCCTCATGGCGCTCGGCTGCGGACGGCTGTTTGAAGGCACGCCCGAACAGATGTGGCAGAGCCTTCTCAAGCTGCGCGCCTTGCCGCCCGAAACGCTTGTCTGCTCCGGCCACGAATACACCGCCAGCAACGCCCGCTTTGCGTTGACCATTGAGCCCGACAATGCCGCCCTTCAGGCGCGCGCCGCGGACATCGCCGCCAAACGGGCGCGCGACGAGGCGACGGTGCCCTCGCTCCTGTCCGAAGAGATCGCGACGAACCCGTTTCTGAGAGCTGACCTTGCCGAGGTGAAGGCCGCAGTCGGCATGGCTGACGCCGCGGACGCGGCCGTCTTTGCCGAAATTCGCGGCCGGAAAGATCGCTTCTGAACGGCGCCCAACTGATGGGGAATTGTCATTTTCATCGAAAATGTGATCGCTGTGGCAAAATTAGTCCTTGAAGGTTCCGCGATAAAACCAAACCTTAAGAGGTAGAAGGCCACGGTGAGGACGGGCCATCGTCCCCCCTGCCCCCAGATCAGAGGAGCACGACAAGTGCCGTCTTTTTCGAAAACGCTTGAGCAGTCTATTCACGCCGCGCTGGCCCTTGCCAATGCGCGCCATCACGAGCTTGCCACGCTCGAGCATCTCTTGCTTGCGCTGATCGACGAGCCCGACGCCGCGCGGGTAATGAAGGCCTGCTCGGTCGATCTCGACGAATTGCGCGCCACGCTCGAGGAATTCATCGACGACGATCTCAGCACCCTGATCACCGATGTCGAAGGGTCCGAGGCGGTGCCGACCGCCGCCTTCCAGCGGGTGATCCAGCGCGCCGCGATCCATGTCCAATCGTCGGGCCGCAATGAAGTCACGGGCGCGAATGTGCTCGTGGCGATCTTTGCCGAGCGCGAATCGAACGCCGCCTTCTTCCTGCAAGAGCAGGACATGACCCGTTATGACGCGGTGAATTTCATCGCTCACGGCGTTGCCAAGGATCCGGCCTATGGCGAGACCCGCCCCGTCACCGGCGCGAGCGATCAGACCGAGCAGACCACTGAGAGCGCCCCGACCGAGGAAAAGGAAAGCGCGCTCAAGAAATATTGCGTCGATCTCAACGCCAAATCGAAGAAGGGCGATGTTGATCCGCTGATCGGTCGCGACCACGAGGTCGAGCGCTGCATTCAGGTGCTCTGCCGCCGCCGCAAGAACAATCCGCTCCTCGTCGGTGATCCGGGCGTTGGCAAGACGGCGATTGCCGAAGGCCTTGCCCACAAGATCGTCAACCACGACGTGCCCGAGGTTCTGTCCAAGACCACAATCTATTCGCTCGACATGGGCGCGCTTTTGGCCGGGACCCGCTATCGCGGCGATTTCGAAGAGCGCCTCAAGGCGGTCGTGAACGAAATGGAGGAACATCCCGACGCCGTTCTCTTCATTGACGAGATTCACACCGT
>JBFEXG010000297.1:0-3012 GCA_041546005.1 Paracoccaceae bacterium | reverse complement strand
GTCTTGGTGGGCGGCGCCGGCGGCCTCGGCTCGCCCGCGCTTCTCTATCTCGCGGCCGCGGGGGTTGGCTCGATCGGCGTCATTGACGATGACGTGGTCGATGGCACCAACCTGCAGCGGCAGGTGATCCATACCGACGGCCGGATTGGCACGGCCAAGGTCCTCTCTGCCGCCAAGGCGATGACCGACCTCAACCCCTTTATCAAGGTCTTTCCGATCCAATCGAAACTGACCCGCGAGAACGCCGAAAGCACCATCGCGCCCTATGACCTCGTCCTCGACGGGACCGACAATTTCGAGACCCGCTATCTCGTCAACGCAACCTGCGTGGCGCTGAAAAAGCCGCTGATTTCGGCGGCGATCACCCAGTGGGAAGGGCAGATCAGCCTTTATGATCCCGCGAATGGCGCCCCTTGCTATCAATGCGTCTTTCCTGAGGCACCCGCGCCCGGCCTTGCGCCCAGCTGCGCGGTGGCGGGGGTGGCGGGGCCATTGCCGGGGGTTGTGGGCTCGATGATGGCGCTTGAGGCGGTGAAGGAGATTGTCGGGGCGGGCGAAGGATTGCGCGGGCGGATGATGATCTATGACGGGCTCTATGCCGAGACCCGCGTGATGAAGCTCTCCCGCAGCAAGGATTGCCCGATTTGCGGTCTGGAACATCGCGGGAGCGAGGGATAGCCTCCGCGGCAGCAAGGAGACACCCTCAATGACCAATCCGCTTCTGGAAGAGTGGCAAACGCCCTTTGGCCTGCCCCCGTTCGACAAGATCAAAGACGAAGATTTCAGCCCCGCCGTCGATGCCGCCCTGGCCGAGGCCCGCGCTGGCATTGCCGCCATCACCGGCAACCAAGACGAGCCGACCTTCGCCAATACCATCGAGGCGCTGGAACTGGCCGACGAGAAGCTGAGCGCCATTCTCGGCGCTTTCTACGCGCTGGCCGGAGCCGACAGCAATCCGGCCCGCCAAGCGCTCCAGCGCGAGTTTGCGCCCAAGCTTTCAGCCTATAGCTCCGAGGTCGCTTCGAATGCCGCGCTTTTCGCTCGCATTGATGCGCTTTGGCAGAAGAAGGACGCGCTGGGCCTGTCCGACGAACAATCCCGCGTTCTGATGCTGACGCGGCGCGGCTTTGTCCGCTCGGGCGCGCTTCTGGAAGGGGCCGAGGCCGAGCGGCTGAAAGAGGTGAAATCCCGCCTCGCCGTTCTGGGCACAGAGTTCACCCAGAACCTTCTGGCCGATGAGAGCGGCTGGTTCATGCCCCTCGGGCAAGACGATCTCGTGGGTCTTCCCGATTTCGTCGTCCATGCCGCCGAGGCGGCGGGCGAGGAAAAGGGCGCGGGCGGGCCGGTTGTGACGCTGTCGCGCTCGCTCATCGTGCCGTTCCTGCAATTCAGCCCGCGCCGCGAGCTGCGCGAAAAGGCCTATGAGGCTTGGGTCGCCCGTGGCGCCAATGGCGGCGAGACCGACAACCGTGGCATTGCGGGCGAGACGCTGAAGCTGCGCGCCGAGCGGGCCAAGCTTTTGGGCTATGAGACCTTCTCGGACTACAAGCTGGAAACCGAAATGGCCGGCACGCCCGATGCCGTGCGCGATCTCCTGATGCGGGTTTGGGAGCCCGCGAAAAAATCCGCGCTGGCCGATGCCAAGGTGCTGGAAGCCATGCTCCATGCCGACGGGTTCTCGGGCCCGCTCGAGGCCTGGGACTGGCGCCATTATTCGGAGAAACGCCGCAAGGCCGAGCACGATCTCGACGAGTCGGAGATCAAGCCCTACTTCCAACTCGACCGGATGATCGAAGCGGCCTTCGCCTGCGCAAACCGCCTCTTCGGCCTCGAATTCGCGCCCGCCGAGGGCCCATTCTATCACCCCGATGTGCGCCACTGGAACGTGACGCGCGGGGGCGAGCATATCGCGCTTTTCGTGGGCGACTATTTCGCCCGTGGCTCCAAACGTTCCGGCGCGTGGTGCTCCGCGATGCGGGCGCAGCAGCGGCTTTCGGGCGATGTGCGCCCCATCGTCGTCAATGTCTGCAATTTCGCCAAGCCGAGCGCGGGCGATCCGGCGCTTCTGTCCTATGACGACGCGCGGACCTTGTTCCACGAGTTCGGCCATGCGCTGCACCAGATGCTGTCGAACGTGACCTATGAGTCGATCTCCGGCACCAGCGTCGCCCGAGATTTCGTCGAGCTGCCGAGCCAGCTTTATGAACACTGGCTCGAGGTGCCCGAGGTGCTCTCGGAGTTTGCGACCCACGCCGAGACCGGCGAGCCGATGCCCAAGGCGCTGCTCGACCGGCTCTTGGCGGCAACGACCTATGACATGGGCTTCCAGACGGTCGAGTTCGTCTCTTCGGCGCTTGTCGATCTGGCCTTCCACGATGGCCCGCCACCGGCCGATCCGATGCAGAAGCAGGCCGAGGTCTTGGAAGAAATCGGCATGCCCCGCGCGATCCGGATGCGCCACGCGACCCCGCATTTCGCTCATGTCTTCACGGGCGACGGCTATTCCAGCGGCTACTACAGCTATATGTGGTCGGAAGTGATGGACGCCGACGCCTTTGCCGCCTTCGAAGAAGTGGGCGATCCGTTCGACGCCGCGCTGGCGGCGAGCCTTGAGAAGAACATCCTCTCGGCAGGCGGATCGGAAGAGGCGGCAGACCTCTACACCCGCTTCCGCGGGCGGATGCCGGGGGTCGAGCCGCTCTTGAAAGGGCGCGGGCTTCTCGACGTGGCCTAATCGTCGCCGGGATCCCCGAGCGGATCCTTGTGGATCAACACATCGGCGTTGGGATAGGCCGCGATGATCGCGCGGCGCAGCCCGGCGCCGATGGCGTGGGCTTCGGTCAGGGTCTGATCGCCATCAAGCTCGATATGCAGGTTGACGAAAACACGGCTGCCTGCCTGCCGCGACTTCAGGTCGTGGAAGCCATGCACACCCGGATAGCTTCCGGCGATCTTGGCGATGCCGTCCAACATCGCCGGATCGGCGCGTCTGTCCATCAGCGCATCCCAAGC
>JBFEXG010000362.1:0-2058 GCA_041546005.1 Paracoccaceae bacterium | reverse complement strand
GCGGGCACTTTCAAGGACGGAGCGGACAGATTCAACGGCGCTTTCCTCGCCCAAGAATATCCGCAGCCCGCTGGTTCCGGCATCGGCGATGGCGATATCGACGGCCGCGACAGAACGGCCAAGAAGTTTGAGTTGATCGGCCTCCATCGTCGCCTCGACCGTGACGATGATGCGCGATCCGGTTTCGAGATGCTCGCGCGCGGCCTCGAGCGTGTCCGAGAAAAGCGTCACCTCGTATTGGCCGGTGGGATCGGAAAGCTGGGCAAAGGCAAAGCGATTGCCCCGCGCCGATTTCCGCTCCTGCCGCCCGGCAACCACCCCCGCCATGCGGCCGATGAACGGCCCGCGCTCGGCCTTGGCGGCGACCTCATCAAGCGTCAAAACCTGCTTGCGGCGCAGCGCGGGGAGGTAGTCATCGAGCGGATGGCCGGAGAGATAGAAGCCGATGGCCTTGAACTCTTCCGCCAGCCGCTCGGCAGGCAGCCAATCGTCGCATCTGGGCAGCCGCGGCTCGGGCAAATCGTCTCCCGCCTCACCAAAAAGCGAGACCTGACTTGAAGATTTCTGCTCGTGAATGGCCGCTGAATAGCTCACCAGAGGGTCGAGGCTTTCAAAAACCCGACGTCTGTTGGGATCCAGCACATCAAAGGCCCCGGCCCGCGCCAGCATCTCCAAGGGCCGCTTGCCAACGCGTTTCAGGTCAACCCGCCGCGCCACATCGAAGAGGGTCGCGAAGGGTTTCGCCCCCCGCCCCTCGACGATCAGCTTCATCGCCTCGACGCCCACATTCTTGAGCGCGCCGAGCGCATAGACCAGCTTGCCGCCCGCCACGTCAAAGGTCGCCTGCGAGCGGTTCACGCAGGGCGGCACATACTCGATCCCGAGGCCCTTCTTCACCTCTTGGAAATAGGTGCCGAGCTTGTCGGTCAGGTGGATATCGCAGTTCATCACGCCGGCCATGAACTCGACCGGATGATTGGCCTTGAGCCAGGCGGTCTGATAGCTCACCACCGCATAGGCGGCAGCGTGGGATTTGTTGAAGCCGTAGTTGGCGAATTTCTCGAGAAGGTCGAAGACCTCGCCCGCCTTCTTCACATCCACGTTATGCGTGGCCTTCGCGCCCTCAATGAATTTGGGCCGCTCCTTCGCCATCTCCTCGGCGATTTTCTTGCCCATGGCGCGGCGCAGAAGGTCGGCGCCGCCAAGGCTATAGCCCGCCATGACCTGCGCGATCTGCATCACCTGTTCCTGATAGACGATGATACCCTGCGTTTCGGCAAGGATATGGTCGATGGTCGGGTGGATCGACTCGAGATCCTTCTGCCCGTTCTTGACCTCGCAATAGGTCGGGATGTTTTCCATCGGGCCGGGGCGATAAAGCGCCACGAGCGCGACGATATCCTCGATACAGGTGGGCTTCATGCGCTTGAGCGCATCCATCATGCCCGAACTTTCCACCTGAAACACCGCGACCGTCTGGGCGCGGGAATAAAGCTCGTAGCTCTTCTCATCGTCCAGAGGAATGGCGCCGATCTCGTCCATCGCGCCTTCGGGCGGCTGATAGAGCTGCGTGCCATCGGCGGCGATATGCAAATGGCGGCCTGATTTCTTGATCAGGTCCACGGCGTTTTGAATCACGGTGAGGGTCTTCAGGCCGAGGAAGTCAAACTTCACAAGGCCCGCCTGCTCGACCCATTTCATGTTGAACTGGGTCGCAGGCATATCCGAGCGCGGATCTTGGTACAGCGGCACCAACTCATCAAGGGGGCGGTCGCCGATCACCACACCGGCGGCGTGGGTCGAGGCGTTGCGCAGAAGGCCCTCGACCTGCTGGGCATATGTCAGGAGGCGGCCCACGACCTCCTCGTTCTTGGCCTCTTCCCGCAGGCGCGGCTCGTCGGCCAAGGCTTTCTCAATGCTAACAGGCTTCACGCCCTCGACCGGGATCATCTTCGAGAGGCGATCCACTTGCCCGTAGGGCATCTGCAACACCCGCCCCACATCGCGCACCGCCGCCTTCGACAGAAGCGCGCCGAAGGTGATGATCTGCGCGACCTT
>JBFEXG010000048.1:0-11782 GCA_041546005.1 Paracoccaceae bacterium | reverse complement strand
GGCGTTTCAGGCCTTTGATGCCGCGCTGCGCAGCCGAGACCCCGAGCCCATAGCCGCGACCCTTCCCGCCGCCTGGACCGCCATGCGGATGGCCCGCACCGAGGTCGGGTTTGCGCGCCTTTACGGGCGCGACCTGAGCAGCCTGCCGCTTCAAGGGGAAACCGCGCGACTGGCCTTTCTGATCGGGCTTTTGTCACAAGATTCGATCCAGATCGCGACGATGCGCCAACCCCTCGATGAAACCGAAGTTTTCCTTCGACAGCTCGCCCTTGGCGATCTATCGGGCACGCGGGGACAGACCCTTCGCACTGCCGCCATTGCCGCCGGATTTGACGGGGCCGCCCCTCCCGACGCTTTGGCCACACTTCTTACCGAGGGAAAGAGCGGCGAAGCTCTGTTGCGCGGCATTCGCCTTTTGGCAGAGGGCTCGATTGGTGATCCATCGCTCGTCACACAGGGCCTGCGCCTTTTGCGGGCGATGGGGCTTGAGGTCGATGCCCGGCGCATTGCCTTGCAATACCTGATCCTCGAGAGGCCCCTGTGAGCGGGCCGGCGCGCCCATCCGACTGGATCGAAGGCTTTCTCGCCGCGCAAGCCGCCGAGCTCAACGCGGCAAAGAACACGCTTTTGAGCTATGGCCGCGATCTAAGGGATTTCTCCGATTGGCTCACCCGCAAGGGATCAGATTTCGAGGCGGCCACGCAAGAGTCGATCGAGGCCTATCTGATCGCTTGCGAGGCAGAAGGCCTAGCCAAGACAACCCGCGCCCGGCGGCTTTCGTCGATCAAACAGCTCTTTCGGTTTGCCTTCGAGGAAGGCTGGCGCGACACAAACCCCGCCCTCAAGATCAAGGGACCGGGTCGGGCCAAGACCTTACCCAAGACACTTAGCCTCTCGGAGGTGGAACGCCTCTTGGCCGCCGCACGCGAAAGCGGCCGAGAGGCCCTTCGTAATACCTGCTTGATGGAGCTCCTCTATGCCACAGGGATGCGCGTGAGCGAGCTTGTAGGCCTGCCAGTTGCAGCTGCGCGGGGCAACCCAAAGATGCTTCTGGTTCTCGGGAAAGGTGGCAAGGAACGGATGGTCCCCCTGTCGGGACCTGCCCGCGAGGCCCTCTCGATCTGGCTCAAGGCGCGCGACGAAGCCGAAGCGGCGGCGATCAAGAAGGGGCTTTCCCCTTCTCGGTTTCTCTTTCCGTCCACCGGCAAAGAGGGTCATCTGACCCGTCATCATTTCTATGTGCTGATCAAGACCCTTGCCGTTGCGGCCGGCGTCTCGCCCTCGAAGGTTACGCCGCACACCCTACGCCATGCTTTTGCAACGCATCTTCTGGCGGGTGGCGCCGATCTGCGCGCCATCCAGACCATGCTTGGCCACGCCGATGTCGCGACGACCGAAATCTATACCCACGTCCTTGAAGATCGGCTCCGCGATCTGGTGATCGACCACCATCCTATGTCAGGCGGCGCAAGCAAGTCGCGCGCCAAGCCTTGATGGAAGCGGGGGAAATCCCCATAACATGGGCAACCAACCCTGAAAGACTGAAATGTCCACCCCGATACTCGATGCTGCGTTCTGGATCACCGCCGCGGCCATCTTTGTTCTTCTGATCCTCTCGGCCTTTTTCTCGGGCTCGGAAACCGCGCTGACGGCCTCGTCGCGTGGCAAGCTGCGCACGGCGGCCGACAAGGGATCGCGCGGAGCCGCCAAGGCGCTGCAGGTAACGGAAGACAGCGAGCGGCTGATCGGTTCCATCCTGCTTGGCAACAACGTGGTGAATATCCTTGCTACTTCGCTCGCCACCGCCCTTCTGACCAAGCTGTTTGGCCAAAACGGCGTCGCCTATGCCACGCTGGCGATGACAGCGCTTGTCCTGATCTTTTCCGAGGTTCTTCCTAAGACCTATGCCATCACCAACCCTGAAACGGTTGCTGCGCGGGTTTCGGGCCCAATCTATTGGGTGACGTTGATCCTTTCGCCCATCGTGGGCGCAGTGCGGGCTTTTGTCCGGCTTGTCCTGTGGTTGTTTGGCGTCAAAACCGATCCTGACAGCCACATTCTTGCCGTGCGCGAAGAGATCGCCGGTGCGCTCCAACTGGGCCATTCCGAAGGCATCGTCGAAAAGGAAGACCGTGACCGCATTCTCGGCGCGCTCGATCTGGGCGAACGGATGATCGAAGAGGTAATGACCCACCGCTCATCGATCGAGATGATCGACGCGAACATGCCTGCCGAAGAAATCATGGCTCGCTGCCTCGAAAGCGCCTACACCCGCCTGCCGCTCTATCGGAACGATCAGGACAACATCGTCGGCGTGATCCATGCCAAAGACCTTTTGCGCGCGATGCACAAGCTTCTCGGCGATGGGGTGATCGACCGCGAAAAGCTTGAGAAATTCGATATTCTTTCCGTGGCGATGCCGCCCTATTTTGTGCCCGAGACCACGACCCTCGACGATCAGATGCGCGCTTTTCTCAAGCGTAAATCGCATTTTGCGTTGGTGGTCGATGAGTACGGTGGGCTTCAAGGCCTTGTGACGCTTGAGGATATCCTCGAAGAGATCGTGGGCGAGATCGCCGACGAATTTGACATCGAAGAAGAAAGCCAGATCGCCCGCGATGCCGATGGCTCGTATATCGTCGATGGCGCCATGACGCTGCGCGATCTCAACCGCGCGCATGACTGGTCGCTTCCTGATGACGAGGCCAATACGGTCGCGGGCCTTGTGATCCACGAAGCGCAGACCATTCCGACTGTGGGGCAGGTCTTTACCTTCTACGGCTTCCGGTTTGAGGTTTTGGCCAAGGACCAGAACCGTATCTCGAGCCTCAAGATCCGGCAGCTTTGACGGCCGCGCTAGCGCGATTTGAACATGCTTCCAAGGATACCTCGGATGATCCGGCGGCCGGTTGTGCCCTTCATCTCTTTGATGAAGGCTGTGGCCAAAGCGTCAGTAAGACCTTCGTCCTTGGCTGCCCTCTTTCGCGGTGATCCCGACGCGCTGCCGCTATAGCGCCGTGCGGACGTAAACTCGCGCGCCTCGGTTTCGGCCTCTGCTTCCTTGGCGGCGGTATCAGCCTTGCGAGCCAGCATTTCGGCCGCGGAGTCCCGATCAAGCCGCTGATCGTATTTTCCAGCGACGGGCGATGCGTCCATGAGCGCCGCACGCGTTGCCGGATCGATTGGGCCCAGCTGAGAAGACGGCGGACGGATCAGCGTCCGCTCGACGATTTGCGGCACGCCCTTGGCGTCGAGCATCGAGGTCACGGCCTCGCCTGTCCCGACTTGCATGATCGCCTCTGCAGTGTCGAATCGGGGATTGGGCCGATAGGTCGCCGCCGCTTGCCGCAGCGCCTTTTGATCGTTGGCGGTAAAGGCTCTGAGCGCGTGCTGCACACGGTTGCCCAACTGGCCCAAAACATCCTCGGGCACATCGGCGGGGTTTTGCGTCACAAAGAAAACGCCCACCCCTTTTGACCGGATCAGCCGGGCCACCTGCTCGACCTTGTCAACGAGGGCCTTGGGCGCGTCGTCAAAAAGAAGATGCGCCTCGTCGAAGAAGAAGACGAGCTTGGGCTTGTCGGGGTTGCCCACCTCGGGCAGCTCTTCGAAGAGCTCGCTTAACAGCCACAGAAGGAAGGTCGCATAGAGCCGCGGCGAGGCCATCAATTGATCGGCCGCCAGGATATTGATCCGGCCGCGCCCGTCGCCATCAATACGCATCAGATCCGACAACTCGAGCGCCGGCTCGCCAAAAAGCTGGGCGCCGCCCTGATTTTCCAAAACGAGGAGTTGTCGCTGGATCGCCCCGACCGAAGCGCTGGCCACATTGCCATAGCGTAGAGACAGATCTTTCGCGTTCTGCCCAACCCAGACAAGCAGCGCCTGTAGGTCCTCAAGATCGAGAAGCGGCCAACCCTGCTCGTCGGCCACGCGGAAGGCCACGTTGAGAACCCCCTCCTGAACCTCGGTCAACTCAAGCAGACGGCTAAGCAGAAGCGGCCCCATCTCAGCAACCGTGGCGCGGATCGGATGACCTTGGGCACCGAATAGATCCCAGAATGTCACCGGAAAGGCCGAATAGGCCAGATCGAGCCCGATCGTTGCGGCACGTTTCATGAAGGCGTCATGCAGCTTGAAATCGCTGCGGCCCGAAACGCCAAGCCCCGATAGATCGCCCTTCACATCCGAAAGGAACACCGGCACGCCGGCCTGCGACAATCCTTCGGCAAGGATTTGAAGGGTCACGGTCTTGCCGGTGCCTGTCGCGCCAGCAATGAGACCGTGTCGGTTGGCATAATTCAAAAGAAGGTTCTGCGGCTCGCCGTATCCCTCGCCCCCGCCGCCCACAAATATCGTTCCGCTCATGCCCTGCCCTTCTCTTCGCGTGCCCGCGCGCTCCCAAGATACATTCTTAACACCTTGATGCTAGAACGAAGAGGCCGGCCATGTCCTCTTTGCCGGCATCCTCCCTGTTGGACTGGCCGTGCCTTCGCGCACGGCCTTTTTTTGCTCACCACACCGTGAGAATCTGGGTTGACCGGTCGTTTGTCTTTTCGTAGCGTCACGCCAATTAGTCGGCCAAGTCCGATAGGGAGAGTTGGGAAAAGGGAACGGTAACGGTCCCTTTTTTCATTTTCCGGCTGTGGGTTACATTGAGATTGACGGCAAAACCATGCCGATTGCTCTGCCTTCCCCCCTGACTTCCCGGCAAAGACGGTGTAGACCCATGTCCAACGCAACCCACTTGGGAAAACACTTCATGACCAAAAGCTTTTCGCTGATCGCCGTCTTCGCCTTGGCCATCATGACCGGACCTGTTCAGGCTCAGGAGGCCGGCACTGCGGCGACTGGCCTCGACATGGGGCAAGTGGATGGCGAAATGCCCGCGGGCGCCCCCTATATCAAGGAACAGTTCGGGGATTGGGCGCTGCGCTGCATCAACAACCCCGAGGGTGATGATCCCTGCCAGCTTTATCAGCTCTTGATGGATGGTGAGGGCAATTCCGTGGCCGAGATCAGCATGTTCCTGCTGCCCGAAGGTGCGCAAGCCGCCGCTGGCGCAACGATCATGACCCCCCTTGGCACCCTCCTGACCGAAGGCTTGATGATCAGCGTCGATGGCGGCTCGCCCCGTCGCTATGTCTATACCTTCTGCAACGTAAACGGCTGCGCCGCCCGCGTTGGCTTTACCGCCGAAGAGCTGACCCAATTCCAAAACGGCACCAGCGCAGTGGTTCGGCTTGTGTCGGTGGCAAATCCAGGCCAGCCGGTCATGCTGAATATGTCGCTCAATGGTTTTACCGCCGGTATTCAGAGCCCGCTTCTGCAGGGCGCCGCAAACTGATCTAGCCCAAAAAACGCCTCAACGCGATCACCGCGTTGAGGCCCCCAAAGGCAAAGGCATTGGAGAGCGCCACCTCGACCTTTGCCTCGCGTGCCTCATTCGGCACGACATCCAACGCACATTCGGGATCGGCCTCTTCATAGCCAATCGTCGGCGCGATGACCCCGTCGCGAAGCGCCATGATGCAGGCCAAAAGCTCGACCGCGCCGGTGCCGCCGATCAGGTGGCCGTGCATGGATTTCGTCGACGATATCATCAACTGATCCGCATGAGGCCCGAACACATCCACCACGGCGGCGCATTCAGTCTTATCATTGGCGGCCGTGCCGGTGCCGTGGGCGTTGATATAGCCAACCTCGGACATGGCAATCCCTGCATCCTTGACCGCCCCCGCGATCGCCCGCGCCGCCCCTTGCTTAGACGGCATGACGATATCGGAAGCGTCGGACGACATGGCGAAACCGATGACCTCGGCCAGAATTTCGGCCCGGCGGGCCTTGGCCGCCTCGTATTCCTCGAAGACAAAAATCCCAGCGCCTTCGCCTTGCACCATCCCGCTGCGATTGGCGCTGAACGGGCGGCAGGCATCGCGCGACATCACCCGCAAGCCTTCCCAAGCCTTGATCCCGCCAAAGCATAGCATCGCTTCAGACCCGCCGGTAAGCATTGCATCACACATGCCCGATCGGATCATCTGGAAGGCCAAGCCCATCGCGTGGTTTGACGAGGCACAGGCTGTGGCCACGGTAAAGGACGGGCCGCGCAAGTTCCATTCCATAGAAATATGGCTGGCAGCGGCGTTGTTCATCAGCTTGGGAACAATGAACGGGTGAACGCGGTTCTTCCCCTCTTCATAGACAGCGCGATAATTCTCGTCCTGCGTCGTCAGACCACCCCCTGACGTCCCAAGGATCACGCCCGAGCGGTCGGCCAGATCGCCACGAAATTCGATCCCCGATTGCGCCATCGCTTGCCGGGCCGCGATCAGGGCAAACTGGGTGAAGCGGTCGTAAAGCGAGATTTGCTGGCGATTGAAATGGGCGCTTTCGTTGAAACCTTGAACCTGCGCCCCGATCTGCACCGAGAGCCGGTCGATATCCCGGATGTCGAGCGGCCCGATCCCACAGCGCCCTTCGCGGAAGGCCTTGAGCGTGCCTTCAACATCATGGGCAAGCGCGTTGATCGTCCCCGCGCCCGTAATGACGACGCGTCTCATGCTCTGTCCCGAACCAGACCTTCCACAGCCGTGATAATCGCCGCAACCGAGGAGATATCGAACTCGCTGGCGTGGGGCTCGTTGGCGTTGAACGGCACGGAAATGTCGAAAGTTTCCTCAATGGCGAAAATGCTTTCGACAAGGCCAAGGCTATCGATGCCCAGATCAGTAAGTGTGTGATCGAGCCTGACATCCGAAGGATCGATCACAGCCTGCTCGGCAATAATTTCAATGACTTTAGTTTTCACATCCATCGGCGATCTCTCAACTTTGACGGAGGAGTCAGTCGCTCTTGTCCGACTTTTGAAATAACTTTGTACCGCCCGCCGCCTCTTTCAAGACCCGCGGCAAACGACGCATGGCCTTGTAGATCGCGATATGGGTGGCGATCGGCACCGCCGGATAGCCCATCATGATCCGGCGCGCAGGAACGTTTGAAAGTGCAATCGTCGCGCCGGTCAGAACCACGTCGTCCCCAACAGTTATGTTGTCGGCCACGCCAGATTTGCCGCCCAGAACCACCCGATCACCCAAGACCGCCGAACCAGCAATCGCGGAGTGTGCTGAGATGAGGCAATCCCGGCCAATGATCACGTTATGGCCGACCTGCACCAGATTATCGATCTTCGTCCCAGTCCCGATGCGCGTCGGGCGGATCGTGCCGGCATCGACGGTGCTGTTCGCGCCAATTTCGACATCGTCGCCAATCTCGACCCCGCCGAGGGAATGAATCCGGTGCCAAGTGGCGTCTTGCGGCGCAACTACCTCGGCATTGCCCAAATCACGGCGGGCGCGCTCGACGTTGCTTTCTGTTTCTGACACGAACGAGAACCCGTCCGAGCCGATCACCACATTGGGATGAAGGATAGCGCGGGCCCCTATGCGCACCTTGCGACGCACCCGTACGCCATCGAGGATCAGCGCGTTGGCGCCGATTTCAGCCCCGGGCGCAATCGACACATGGGCGCCAATCCGGCTTCCCGCGCCGATCCGTGCGCCCGCTCCGATCACTACAAACGGGCCAATGCCCACATCGTCGCCTAGAATGACATCCGGCGCGACCACGGCGGTGGGATGGATGCCCGCTCCGCCGAATGAACGTTCGTCAAGAAAACTGGTGAGACGAGCCATCGCCAGCCGCGCCCGCGGCACGATGATGGCCGCTTCGAGCCCCAGCGCCCGCCAATCGGCTCCGGGCCAGACAACTGCGGCGCGCGCGCGGCCTCCGGTCAGCGCCTCGCCATAGGCCGGGCTCATTGCCAGTGCCAGATCGTCCGTTCCCGCCATCGCGGGTTCAGCGGCGTTCTTGATCACCAAGGAGGTATCCCCAAAGGCCTCCGCCCCGAGCGCCGCTGCAATTTCCGCGATTGTATGGCCCATAGGCGCCCCCTGCTTTATCAGGGATTTAGCCCCGAACAGCGCGCACCGCCACCCCTTCTTGCGCCAGCGCATTCCAGATCTTCGCATCTCGACCATAGATATCGCGGCGGAATTCGATCCCTCCTGATGCCGTGGTAAAGGCAGTGCGATAGTCGATATGCACAGGAACAGGCTGTTCGAGGCGCACTTCGATCTCGTCGCCAAGCGCTTTCATCCTTGCATAGTAGCTGACCGGATCGGCGACCTGTTTGGCCAAAAGCGCATAGGCGAAATCGCGCGGGTCGTTGAGCCGGATACAGCCATGGCTGAAGGCCCGCACCTCTTTGGCAAAAAGGCTTCTCGACGGGGTGTCGTGCAAATAGATGTTGTAGGGATTTGGGAACATGAACTTGACCTCGCCCAAGGCGTTGCCCTGGCTTGGCGGCTCACGCATCCCAAACGGGAAGGTCGTCTCGTCAAAGGCCGAGAAATCCATACCCAACCGCTCGACGATCGATCCATCCTCGCGTGTGATTTCAAGATTGTTGACGGCCAGAGGATCCTCTTGGAGGAGCGGCAGGTATTCGTTGACGATGATCGAGCGCGGCACATACCAGCCCGGGTTCAGCACCATATATTCCATCCGGTCGGAAAACTCGGGGCTGCGCTGATCCGCGAGATTGGCCCCGACAACGGATCTGGTTTCGAAACTAACTTGGCCGTTATCGACGATTTTGGCCGTAAAGTCCGCTAGATTGACCCAGATGTGACGGTCGCCCAAGGGCTGATTGGTCCAACGTTCACGCTCCATTGCCACGACAATCGACCGAAGCCGCGCTGAGGCGGTCACGTTGATCTCGCCCAGTGTGCCCTGCCCGGCAATCCCGTCTGGATTGAGCCCATGGTCGAGCTGAAATTTCTGCACGGCCTCCTGAAGGGGCCCGTCATAGACGGCCGAAGCGGTCCGGCGCATATATCCCATGCGGATCAATCTGTTACGGAGCGCGATGACGGCATCTGAGCTGTCGCCTGGCCGCAGGGTCACATCGGAATAGACCGGCGCGCCCCAATCACCGGCGGCCACAACCTGCTCAAGATCGAGCTTCGCTTTGAGAAGACGGGAATATTCCTCGCTCTGAGGCGGCAGGGTGCGGATAAATGCAGACGGGGTGGATTGCGCAAAAGCATCGAGGATGGAGCCACGATCGCGATGCGGCACCCGACGCTTGATATCTTCGACAACATCACCGGGGACCAGCACGCCAGTCTGAATATCCCGCGCATAGTCAAGGAAGGCGCGGCTTAATTCGACGTCGAGCCGCCCAAGATCGGCCTGCGTCCGAGCGTTGCGAATCTTGGTTTCGAAGGCCTTGCCATCGTACCGCGCCGCCGGAAGGCCGTGATCGCCCGCCTCGTCAAAGGCCGCAAGCAGTGCCGACCGGCGCGCCCGTTCGTCGAGCCCAGAGCCAAGCCAAAGCCCAACAAAACTGCGATCTTGATAGAAATTGAGCAAAACACGGTCGCTCGCAGCTGCCTCGGCAACTGCCTGCCGGAAAGCCACACTTTCCTGGGCCGCACCGGGCGTGGCACCCAAAGAAATCGCTGCGAGAACCGCTACGAAAATCCGCAAGAATACCGCGTAAATTACCCGCTCCAAACTGGAAAACACACTCAATCCTGTAGCTCTCAAACCCATAAGTCCCCTCGGGAAAAGGCGGTCGTCATTGTCGGGATCAAGACTCCCATTCGCGCGTCTTATGTCTATTCACAATCCCGACAGCATGCCACGGCATGATGATCTGTTGCGCTCCTGCTCTGGCATTTTCATCACAACCTCCCCTGCCGGTGCTCGGCTAAATCCTGCCGATTTCCTGCTGTTTGAGCAAAAACCATAAAAAAGAAGGTTGGTCTGTCGACTCACTCATGGCATAGTTTGCGCGCATCTTGGGGGATGTCGCCAAACGACCCGCGAAAAGCGGGCGACAGGAAGATGGGACAAGGCTCTTATGACTGATACCTCATCGGGCATCTCTCGACGTGGTCTTCTGCGTGCCTTCGCCGCGACAGCGATCACCGCAGCCCCGACATTCTCGAATGCAGCAAGCTTTCTGCGCGGTGCCGGAGATATCCGCCGCGTCAAGATGTTCTCGGGCCGCACAGGCGAGAAGATCGACATCATCTATTGGATCGAAGGTGACTATATCACCGAGGCGATGACCGAGATTTCCAAGTTCATGCGGGACTTTCGCTCTGGTCAGGTCATGGCGATCGACAACCGCACGGTTGATATCATCGCGGCCACCCATGCGCTTCTGGATGTCTCGGAACCCTATAACCTTCTGTCCGGCTATCGTACCCCTCAGACCAATGCCATGCTGCGTGAAAGCTCGAGCAAGGTGGCCGTAAATTCCCTGCACATGCGGGGTCAGGCCGCCGACCTTCGCCTCTCGTCGCGCTCTGTGCGTCAGGTGGTGGCGGCCGCGACCGCATGCGCCGCTGGCGGGGTTGGCAAATACAGCCGCTCGAACTTCACCCATATGGATTGCGGCGACGTCCGCACTTGGGGCAGCTAGTCCTCGACAAGGGCTGGCCAAGGGCGCCTTCGGGCGCCTTTTTTGTTGGCACTGCTTGAAGGAAGCTGGCGCACCCGACAGGATTCGAACCTGTGGCCTCTGCCTTCGGAGGGCAGCGCTCTATCCAGCTGAGCTACGGGTGCCTGATCGCGGCTATAGGCCAAGCGGCCCTGCCCCGCAATCGGAAATCAGTCTATCCAAACAGATCGTTGCAAAGCTCAAGCGCGCTCACCAGCGCATCGACCTCTGCCTCGGTGTTGTAGAGCGCGAAGGAGGCACGCGCCGTGGCCGGAACGCCCAAGTGCTCCATCAGCGGCTGGGCGCAGTGGTGACCTGCGCGCACGGCGACGCCGCGCTTGTCGAGCACGGTCGAGATATCGTGGGCGTGGGCCGCGCCGTTGAGGGTGAGCGAGAAGATCGCGGCCTTGTTGGCCGCATTGCCTTGGATGTTGAGCCAGTTGAGCCCCTTAAGGCGGCTCTCGGCATAGGCGCGGAGGCGAGCCTCATGGGCGGCCACGTTCTCCATCCCGAGGTCCATCAGGTAATCGAGCGCCACGCCAAAGCCGATGGTCTGGACGATGCCGGGGGTTCCGGCCTCGAACTTCATCGGCGGCTCGGCATAGCTCACCGCCTCGCGCGTGACTTCGCGGATCATGTCGCCGCCGCCGAGGAAGGGGCGCATCTCGGCCAAGCGTTCCTTGCGGACATAGATCGCGCCGGAGCCCGAGGGCCCATAGAGCTTGTGGCCGGTGACGGGATAGAAATCGCAGCCGATATCCTGCACATCGACCGGCATATGCACGGCTCCTTGCGAGCCATCGACCAACACCGGCACGCCCTTTTCGCGGGCGGCGGCACAGATCGTTTTCACATCGACGATGGTGCCGAGGACGTTTGAGCAATGGGTCACGGCAACGAGCCGCGTCTTCGGCCCAATCGCGTCGATCACCTTCTGGGGATCGAGCGAACCATCGGCCTCGGGCTCGACCCATTTCAGAACAACCCCCTGCCGCTCTCGCAGGAAATGCCATGGCACGATATTGGCGTGATGCTCCATGACCGACAGGACGATCTCGTCGCCCGCCTGCATCCGCGGCATCGCCCAGGCATAGGCAACCATGTTGATGCCCTCGGTGGTGCCCGAGTTCAGGACGATCTCGTCTTCCGAGGCGGCATTGAGGAACCGGGCGATCTTGTCGCGGACCGCTTCGTATTTCTCGGTGGCGAGATTTGAGAGGTAGTGCAGGCCGCGATGGACGTTCGCGTATTCTTGCGAATAGCCCAGTG
>JBFEXG010000067.1:0-10248 GCA_041546005.1 Paracoccaceae bacterium | reverse complement strand
ACGTTGATCCATCGAAACGAACCAAACCGCCCACATATCTCTTCAGATATCATCAATGTCAAAAAGCATAAACCACAGACCAAAACGAACCAACCGCGCCCTAACTTAACCGGCGCGCCTGCCCGTCCCTGCCTCTGATTTTCTAGCGTCTCGTTGCCTTGCGGCCCGTTTGGCGCCCCGTTGTGCGCCTCAGCGCCGCCGGTGAGGGGCTATCTACGGAACACGACCCGGACCCGCAAGGGCTTTTTCGCAGGATTCTGAAAAAAAATGCGCTGCAGGCAGAAATCCTCTGATTTTCACGAGACCGCGCGCTGTGAAGCCTGAAGAAGAGGCCGTTGCCGGCCGCCCCGAGGGGGGCACAAAATCTTTCTGCATATATATAGTCAGCCAGAGCCGCCGCTCGGCGCCAGCTTGGACCATGAGCGAGTCGCTGCTCCGTGCCGCGATTCTTGGCGGAAAGGCGCCCCCGCAAGGAACAACCCTTTCACCACCCGTTTCTCCCGCCTATAAAGACATCCGGCCCTGAAGACACAGAGTCGAGGGTGACTGACTCTATTTATTGGGAAGACCAGAATGTTCGGACTTGGCGGCTTGTTCTCGTCAGATATGGCGATCGACCTCGGTACGGCCAACACACTAGTATATGTGCGCGGCAAGGGGATCGTTTTATCCGAGCCCTCTGTGGTCGCCTATCATGTGAAAGACGGTGTCAAAAAAGTGCTCGCGGTGGGCGAGGATGCCAAGCTGATGCTTGGCCGCACCCCCGGCTCGATCGAGGCGATCCGCCCTATGCGGGATGGGGTCATCGCGGACTTTGACGTTGCCGAAGAGATGATTAAGCACTTCATCCGCAAGGTTCACCGCCGCACGACATTCTCCAAGCCCAAGATCATTGTCTGCGTCCCGCATGGCGCGACCCCGGTCGAAAAGCGTGCCATTCGCCAGTCGGTTCTCTCCGCCGGTGCCCGTCGCGCCGGCCTGATTGCCGAACCGATCGCGGCTGCCATCGGCGCAGGGATGCCGATCACCGACCCGACCGGTAACATGGTCGTCGATATCGGCGGCGGCACCACCGAGGTCGCTGTTCTCTCGCTCGGCGACATTGTCTATGCGCGATCGGTCCGCGTCGGCGGCGACCGAATGGACGAGGCGATCATCAGCTACCTGCGCCGCCAGCATAACCTTCTGATTGGTGAATCCACCGCCGAGCGTATTAAGACCTCGATCGGCACCGCCCGTATGCCCGACGATGGCCGCGGTGCCTCGATGCAGATCCGCGGGCGCGACCTTCTCAATGGCGTTCCGAAAGAGACCGAGATCAGTCAGGCGCAGGTCGCCGAGGCTTTGGCCGAACCGGTGCAGCAGATTTGCGAAGCGGTGATGACCGCGCTGGAGGCGACCCCGCCCGATCTGGCCGCCGATATCGTCGATCGCGGCGTCATGCTAACCGGCGGCGGCGCGCTTCTGGGCGATCTCGATCTGGCGCTGCGCGAACAGACCGGTTTGGCCATCTCGGTGGCCGACGAGTCGCTCAATTGTGTGGCTCTCGGAACCGGCCGCGCGCTAGAATATGAAAAGCAGCTCCGCCATATCATCGATTACGATAGCTGATCCGGCCCAAGCGCCGGCGGCCATCAACCCTTAAAGGGGATGCCTGAGCCTTGGCACGCGATAGACAGACCGACGAAGACTATGTCGGCCCGATCCGCAGACTGTTGATCGGAGTGCTCTTGCTTGCGCTTGCGGGCATCTTTGTTGTTTGGCGGATCGACAGCCCACGGATCGAACGGTTCCGCGCCGCAGTGATCGACAGAGTGGTGCCCAACATGGATTGGGCGCTCGCGCCCGTCACCGGTGTTATTAACCTGATCGCCGATTTCCAAAGCTATCAGGGCCTTGCTCAGCAGAATGCAGATCTCAGGCGTGAACTACAGCAAATGAAGGCCTGGAAAGAGGCGGCGCTTCAGCTGGAGCAAGAGAACGCAAAGCTGCGCGATCTCAATAACGTCAGGCTCGATCCTAAGCTGACCTATGTGACAGGTGTGGTCCTCACCGACAGCGGATCACCTTTCCGGCAGTCTGTTCTTCTCAATATCGGGTCTCGCGACGGCATCATCGATGGCTGGCCGGTCATGGACGGGATCGGCCTTGTCGGACGGATCGCGGGCGTCGGACAGGAAACCGCGCGCGTGATTCTTCTGACCGACACATCAAGCCGTATCCCAATACTTGTTCAGCCATCGGGCCAGCTTGCGGTTCTGGCCGGCGACAATGCTCTTGATCCGCTGATCGACTTTCTTGAGGATCCCGATCTGGTCCGGCCGGGCGATCGCGTCATCTCGGTCAGCGATGGCGGGGTCTTTCCTGCCGATCTCTTGGTGGGGCAGGTTGTTCTTGGACCAGATCGGCGTTTGCGGGTTCGCCTTGCCGCCGACTACGAGCGGCTCGAGTTTCTCAGGGTCCTTCGCAACCAGCCTCGCGAGGCGATCAGCGATCAGGGTGGCCTTTTGACCCCCTTCTCTGCGCCCGAGGGCCCTTCCGGGGAAGACGGAGGCGAGAATGGCTGAAAGCCCTGTCGTTCAGCGCTGGTTTGGCCGGTTCTGGTTTGTCGCGCTCGCTCTTTTCCTCGTTTTTCTGCAGCTTCTTCCATTGCAGACCGTGCCGCGAACCTGGGCGCCGCCCGACATGATGTTGGCGATTACACTGGCATGGGTTGCCCGACGGCCCGATCTGGTGCCCGCACTGTCGATCGTCTTTGTGTTTCTTCTCGCCGATTTGCTGTATTTGCGTCCCCCGGGGCTTCTTGCGCTGGTCATCCTTTTGGCAACCGAGTTCCTCAGAACCCGTTCGGAAACGCTTCGGTCTGGCAGTTTTGCTTTTGAGTGGATCACCGTTGCGCTGATCATCGTCGCAATCACCTTGGCCAACCGGGCATTTCTTGCCGTGGCTGCATCACATCAGGCGCCGCTCGCGCTCGCCATGTTTCAGATGATGATGACTATTCTGGCCTATCCGGTCGCGGTCCTCGTCTCGTTTCTGGCGTTTGGGATCCGGCGGCCCGCACTTGGCGAAGTTGACGCCTTCGGGAGGCCGGTATGAAACGCCCTTCCCGCGATAGCAGCGAGAGCCTGCGCGGGATCAGCCGGCGCGCCCTAGTTCTTGGCGCTGCCCAGTTCGGCTTTATGGGCGTTCTTGCCGCACGGATGCGGTCGATGCAGGTGGAAGAGGCCGAGCAATATCGCCTTCTTGCCGACGAAAACCGGATCAACTTGCGCCTTCTCGCGCCATCGCGCGGCCTCGTCTTCGATCGCAACGGCATTCCGCTCGCCGTCAATGAGCAGAATTATCGCGTTGTAATGGTTCGCGAGGATGCGGGCGATGTCAGAGAAGTTCTTGAGCGGCTGCGCCGCCTGATCCCGCTTTCGGACGAAGATATCGAACGTGCCATCGACGACATGATGCGGCATTCGCCCTTCGTGCCCGTCACCATAGCCGAACGGCTCACCTGGGAGGAAATGGCGCGCGTGAACATCAACGCGCCTGCCCTGCCCGGCGTTCAGGCCGAAGTGGGTCTCAGCCGCGCCTATCCGCTCGGAGCCGATACCGCCCACGTCGTGGGCTATGTGGGGCCGGTCAGCGATTTCGATCTCAGCCGAATTGAGGATCAAGATCCTCTCTTGCAGATTCCAAAATTTCAGATCGGCAAAACTGGGGTCGAAAACAAACTTGAGAAGATCCTGCGCGGGAGCGCCGGAACTCGGCGGATCGAGGTCAACGCGCTCGGACGGGTCATGCGCGAGATCGACAGGGTCGAAGGATTGCCAGGCAGCGATGTGCAACTCACGCTCGACGCCGCCCTGCAAAGCTATGTTGAAGCTCGCCTCGACGGCGAATCCGCAGGGGTCGTTGTTATCGATCTCGAAAACGGTGATCTGCGCGCGATTGCGTCGGCCCCGACTTTTGATCCCAATCTTTTCGTGCGCGGCATTTCGACCAAGAACTGGACCGAGCTTAACGAAAACCCCTACCGGCCTCTTGCCGCGAAAGCGATTCAAGGGACCTATCCGCCGGGCTCCACCTTCAAGCTCGCCACCGCGCTCGCCGCGATCGAGGCGGGTGTTCTTGATCCTGAAGAGACGATCTATTGCCGCGGCTATGTCGAGGTATCGGGCAACAGGTTCCATTGCTGGAAGCCCGCCGGCCACGGCAACGTCAATCTGCACGAGAGCCTCAAGCAAAGTTGTGACTGTTTTTACTATGAGGTCTGCCAGAGGGTCGGGATCGACCTCATCTCGGAAATGGCAGTTCGGCTTGGCCTAGGCCAACGGTACGACCTGCCGCTTTCGGCGGTGGCGGAGGGCCTTGCACCGACACGCGACTGGAAGCTCAAGGTCCGGGGTGAGGATTGGCGGATTGGCGACACGGTCAACGCCTCGATCGGTCAGGGCTTTGTTCTTGCCTCGCCACTCCAGCTTGCGGTGATGGCCGCTCGGGTGGCGACCGGGCGGCAGATCACCCCGCGGCTGATCCGCGCCATTGATGGCGTAGAACAGCCCGCAATGAGCGACGAACCGCTCGGCGTTAACGAGAATGCTCTCCGGCGTATGCGGTCAGCATTGGACGCAGTCTCCAACCACACGAGAGGCACAGCCTACGGCTCTCGCATTGTGCCGGAAGATCTTCGGCTCGCGGGGAAGACGGGAACGAGCCAAGTCAGACGCATCACCCAAGAAGAGCGCGACGCCGGGATTACCAGCAACGAAGATTTGCCATGGGACCGCCGCGACCACGCACTTTTCGTCGGTTTTGCCCCGGTCGAGGCGCCGCGCTTTGCGATTGCGGTTGTGGTGGAACATGGTGGTGGCGGATCGACAGCGGCAGCCCCAATCGCGCGCGACGTACTCTTGCAAGCGATGTTCGACGGCCCGCCACCCCTAAGCGCCTACCCGGCCAATCTCCGCAGCCAAATCGAAGCGCAACAGGAGCGGATCAAACAGCGGGTCGCTCCCGGCAGCACCACAAACGGCAGGGCATGAGAGGGCGGCATGAGTTATCTTGAGTACAACGCCAAATATGTCCCGACCGGTTTTCGCAAACCTCTCTATCTGAATTGGCCGCTGGTCCTTTTGCTGACCGCGGTCGCAGGTATTG
The DNA here is from genome assembly GCA_041546005.1 of Paracoccaceae bacterium. Lineage (GTDB taxonomy): Bacteria > Pseudomonadota > Alphaproteobacteria > Rhodobacterales > Rhodobacteraceae > RFZI01. Next base: position 5,097 of record JBFEXG010000067.1, on the reverse strand, counting down.
GCTTTCTGATGCTCTATTCCGTTGCCGGCGGATCGGCCTCGCCATGGATGGAGCCGCAGGCCAAACGCTTCGGCGTCGGGATGGCGGCTATGTTTGTGATCGCCATGGTTCCGATCTGGTTTTGGCGGAATATGTCTGTGATGGCCTACGCCGTCTCGCTTGTCCTTCTCCTGTATGTGGAGTTTTTCGGTTCGATCGGCATGGGCGCACAACGCTGGATCGACCTCGGCTTTATGCGACTTCAGCCGTCGGAACTCATGAAGATCGCTTTGGTGATGGTTCTGGCCGCCTATTACGACTGGCTTGCCCCGAGCCGGTCCTCGCGGCCGCTTTGGGTTGTCATTCCGATCCTTCTGATTACCGTTCCAACCCTGCTTGTCCTCAAGCAACCCGACCTCGGCACGGCGATCCTGCTCCTTGCCGGTGGCGGCGCGGTCATGTTCGCAGCCGGCGTGCACTGGGCCTATTTCGGCAGTGTGATCCTCGCCGGGATCGGCGCGGTGGTCGCTGTTTTTCAAAGCCGGGGAACAAGCTGGCAGCTTTTGAAAGACTATCAATATCGGCGGATCGATACCTTCCTTGATCCCTCGAACGATCCCCTTGGTGCTGGCTATCACATCACGCAGGCCAAGATCGCGCTTGGCTCGGGCGGCTGGACGGGAAAGGGCTTCATGCAAGGCACCCAGACCCGACTGAATTTTCTTCCAGAGAAACACACCGACTTTATCTTCACCACTCTGGCCGAAGAGTTTGGCTATATCGGCGCCTCTGCTCTCTTGCTTCTTTATGCGCTGATCATCGTCTTTTGTGTGATTTCGGCCCTGCAAAGCCGTGACCGTTTTTCGAGCCTTCTGACGCTTGGCATTGCGATGACCTTCTTTCTCTTCTTCGCCGTGAATATGGCGATGGTGATGGGCCTCCTGCCTGTTGTCGGCGTGCCGCTGCCGCTTGTAAGCTACGGCGGCTCGGCCATGCTCGTCTTGCTAGCCGCCTTTGGCCTAGTCCAAAGTGCCCATGTCCACCGACCCAGATAGGCCCGCCATGATTAGAGCTCTTTTCGCCGCCTCAGACGCCGACTGGCGGACCTACAAAGCCGCGTTGAATGCCGCTTTTGCGAAAGCCGGCCTCGCAGTCGATTTGAGCCGCAGCCACGCTCCGCAGGATGTCGACTATATCGTCTATGCCCCCGGCGGACCGCTTCAGGATTTCGCCCCCTATGTAAACTGCAAAGCCGTTCTCAGCCTTTGGGCCGGGGTCGAACGGATCGTTGGCAACAAGACCCTGACCCAGCCGCTCGCCCGCATGGTCGACCCATCGATGGCACAGGGGATGATGGAATATGTGGTCGCACAGGTGCTGCGCCATCACCTCGGGATGGACCGCTATCTGCGCGGGCAGGACGGCGTGTGGCGACATGGCGAGATGCCCCCCGTTGCGCAGGACAGCCCGATCACCATGCTTGGCCTAGGCGAGCTTGGGCGGGCGGCAGGGCTTGCATTGGCTTCGCTCGGGTTTCCGGTGCGGGGCTGGTCGCGCACAAGGCGCGATGTCGAGGGCATCGATTGCTTTCACGGGGAAGACGGGCTCACCGCCGCGCTCGCGGGAACGCGCGGGATCGTTCTCCTCCTCCCCGCGACAGCGGAAACCGAGACTATCCTCAACGCCAGAACCCTTGCCCTTCCAGCGAAGGGCGCCTTCATCGTCAATCCCGGGCGCGGCACGCTGATTGACGATGCCGCTCTTCTTGCCGCGATCGAAAGCGGCCAAATCGGCGGGGCGACACTCGATGTTTTCCGAACCGAGCCTTTGCCGAAAGATCACCCCTACTGGTCCAATCCCAAGGTCACGGTGACCCCGCATATCGCGGCCTTCACCCGGCCCGACTCGGCTTGCGACGTAATCGCCGAAAATATGCGCCGGTCTGAGACGGGCGAACCGCTTCTCTATTTGGTCGATCGCGGGCGCGGCTACTAGCGCAACTTTGGTGGGCTGGCGGGGTCCATTCCCGGTGCCTTTGGCGCCTCGACCACTGGTCGGGCAGGCTCAGGCAAGTCGAAACGCAGGCCCCATTTCGTCAACGTAAGGACGATGGGATCCTCTGCGCGGATGAAACTCACATCAAGCGCGCCGGCCTCGATCCCCGAGAATGTCAGCGCTTCGCTAACCGCAGCGGCTAGTGCCGGCTGGGCCTCTTCGATGGCGTCGAGGAACGCCAGCATATGCCCGCGCCCACCGCCCTCATAGATCACCGAGACAAGATAGGCCGCCCGCGCGAGGCCGCCAGCAGTTGCAAGCTTGCGGTCAAGGCTGAGGAGCAGCTCTTGCGGAACATCCTGCGGCGCGTGAACCTCGCTGATCTGTCCCGACGTTTCCTCGGGCCCCGTCGCCAACGTCTGCGCCAGCCAGTCGACCGCCTCGGCAGGAATCAGCATCGCCGAAGGCGCGACATCGGGGTTGAGCGCAAGGCCCGCCCCCTGCCCCTCAAGAAGCGCGCAGAGGCCGCGCCCCGAGGTCGCGGCAAAGGGAGAGACGCTGCCCACGAATTCGGCAAGACGATCGGCCGTGTCGAAGACGACGACATAGTGCTTCCCGTCCAAATTGAACAGCTCAGGCGCAATGCTGTCGCCTTCGGCTTCTTCCGCGAGAAGGAGGAAAAGCTCACTGTCGGCCAGTCGTTCAAAGAACTGAAGCCTGAGCCTATCGTCGGCAGGTTGTGCGGCCATCGCGGTATAGGCTTGGTCGAGTTCGGTTTCGGACATATTGGGCTCCTTCCAATGTTCGTATGACCCCGGCAAACGGCCTGTTCAATCCGATTTCCTGCGACCAATAGGCTATATAGGCGCCATTCGCAGCTTCTCGCCCAGTTTTGACAGCGGGCCGCGTTGCACAGAGGGCAGCTTTGCGCTAACCGCGACCCAACGGGAGAGGAGAGACAATCAATGTATCGCGTCTGGAATTTTCTGGCGAACTACTCGCTGCTTTTGATCCTCGGAGCGCTGATCGCGTTGATCTGGGCTAACGTCAGCCCTGAAAGCTACCACCATTTCGTCGAATATCCGCTGCTCGACCACTCCTTCATCGGACACCCCCACTATGGGCCAAATGGTGAAGTCGAATACCGGACGCTGACCCTGCACTATCTGGTCAATGACGTTCTCATGGCCTTCTTCTTTGCCATCGCGGCGAAGGAGGTCTGGGAAGCGATCATCCTCAAGAACGGATCCCTGCGGGGCAAGAAAGCGGCAACTCCGCTCGTCGCGACATTGGGTGGCATGATCGGTCCGATCGCCATCTATCTTGGGCTCGCCGCTATTCTTGGGTCTGATGTCTACGATGCGGTCGCTCGTGGCTGGGCGATTCCGACAGCGACCGATATCGCTTTCTCTTATCTTGTGGGTCGCATGGTCTTTGGCGCTGGCCACCCTGCCGTGCGTTTCCTCCTTCTTTTGGCGATTGCCGACGATGCTGGCGGCCTGATCATCCTCGCGATCTTTTATCCTTCGGGTGCTTTGGCGCCCCTTTGGCTCTTGGTTTCCCTTGGTGCCGCTCTGGCCGTCTTCATCCTTGCGAACTGGCTGCCCAGGTATCTTGATCGCGGCAACGAAGCGCGGCCCAATTCGACCTGGATACGCAACAAGCTGAGCTTCTGGCCCTATGCCATCGCCGCCGCCGTCAGCTGGTACGCGTTTCAAGAAAGCGGAATTCACCCCGCCCTTGGCCTTCTGCCGATCGTCGTGACCATCCCGCACGCCGATCGCGCCTTCGGCATCTTCTCGGAAGCCGAGCAATACCTGACCGACCTTTTGAACCACATCGAACACATCCTAAAGCACCCGGTCGAAATCGTTCTGTTCTTCTTTGGCCTCCTTAACGCCGGGGTCGAGTTTTCGGCGATCTCCGAACCGACATGGCTTGTTCTAGCGGGCCTTTTGATCGGCAAGCCGGTCGGCATTCTGCTGTTTGGTTGGTTTGCCGCCAACATTCTCAGGCTTGGCCTGCCCAAGGGAATGCGGACGATCGATCTCTTCGTCATCGGCTGCGTTGCAGCGATTGGTTTTACCGTGGCGCTGTTTGTGGCCTCGGTCGCCTTCCCCGCCGGGCCTGTTCAGGACGCCGCGAAAATGGGGGCTCTGCTGAGCTTTGGCGCAGCGGTCATTTCGATCATCGCTGGCAAGATGACAGGCGTGGTCAAGCAAGACGGCTAGCGCTGTCCCAATCCTGACCCCGGCCAAGCCAGGCCGGGGAACAGAATTCTATGTATTTCGTAATCTCTTTCCCACATAATGCCGTAAAGCGATGTTGCGGTGGCTGACTGCCCGGCACAAGAATAGATAAAGCCCGAGCAGTGGGCACGTTGGTTGGCGGATGCTCGAATTCAGGAATGTGAGCAAATCCTTCTGGACCGGAGTCCAGCGGAAGGTCATCCTTGACCGGGCCTCTTTTCGCGTTGAACTCGGCCAGTCACTCGGCATTCTCGCTCCGAACGGGACCGGCAAGACAACCCTAGTTAAAATGATGGCCGGACTTGAGAAGCCTGATGAAGGCGAGATCAAGCGCGGCTGCCGAATCTCTTTTCCGCTCGGTTTCATGGGTGGGCTGGTGACTCGCCATTCTGGCCGCGAAAACAGCCGCTACATCGCCCGGCTTTACGGTCTCGACCCCGACTATGTCGAAGCCTTCTGCCGCTGGCTGTGCGACATAGACGAATATTGGGAAATGCCGGTTGGCACCTATTCGAGCGGGATGCGCGGACGGCTGTCCTTTGCTCTTCTGCTCGCCCTCGATTTCGATATGTATCTCATCGACGAAGGAATGCCGTCCAACACAGACGCCGAGTTCAACCGCAAGGCCGGATCGCTTTTGCAGGAGCGGCTTGAGAAGACCACCATCGTGATTGTGTCGCATCAGCCAGAAACGCTGGAAAAATACGCAAGATCCGCGGCAGTGCTTCGCGACGGGCAATTAATCATGTTTGATACTCTGGAAGAGGCCAGGCAGCTTTATGACTACCAAACCCAGAGCTAGAAAATTCCGCATTCGCCGCGGGGGATCGCTTGGATCGGCTGATCCGAGCGTCGAAGCCGCAGCGCAAGATGT
>JBFEXG010000210.1:0-4394 GCA_041546005.1 Paracoccaceae bacterium | reverse complement strand
GACTCGGGCGTCGCCAAGGTCTCGGTCGTGGGTATCGGCATGCGCAGCCACGCGGGCGTTGCCGCCGATATGTTCAAGGCGCTGGCCGGTGAAGGGATCAACATCAAGGTCATCACCACCTCCGAGATCAAGATCTCGGTCCTGATCGACCGCAAATACATGGAGCTCGCCGTGCAGACGCTGCACGACGCGTTCGGGCTGGATAAGGCGGCGGGGTGACGTTGGGGGGGTGGCGGTCAGCCGCCACCTAGGAGTATCGCAAACCGCTTTCCCCCTCCCCTTTTAACCCCCAATCGCCTATAGCTCTGCCTGAACGGCAAGGTGAGGCACATGGCCGACAGGTTGGAAAGCGAGAGCCGCAAGCTTTTGGGGCGTTTGCGCGATGCGCTGGCGGAAAGCAGTGCGGGTCAGGACCGGCTGGACCGGATCGTGAAGCTTATCGCCTCGTCGATGATGGCCGAGGTGTGCTCGATCTATCTTTTCCGCGATGCCGAGACGCTCGAGCTGTGCGCCACCGAAGGCCTTCAGCCCGAATCCGTCCACCAGACGCGGCTACGGCTGGGCGAGGGCCTTGTCGGCCGCACCGCGAAATCGCGTGAGGTGATCAACACCGCCAATGCCCCCGCCGAGAAGGGCTTTCGCTATATGCCCGAGACCGGCGAGGAGCGGTATTCAAGCTTCTGCGGCGTGCCGATCCAGCGGGTGGGCGAGGCGATGGGCGTTCTCGTCATCCAGTCGAAAGCTGCGCGCGAATTTACCGCCGACGAGGTCTATGCGCTTGAGGTCGTCGCGATGGTGCTGGCCGAAATGACCGAGCTTGGCGCTTTCGTCGGTGAGGGCGCGGCGCTGTCGGCGCGGCACCAGCAGCCGGTGACCTTCCGCGCCGGTGTGGCGCAGGAGGGGGCCGTGGAGGGCCGCGTCTACCTGCATGAACCGCGTGTGGTGGTCACGAACCCCGTGGCCGACGATCCAACCGCCGAGCTCGAACGCTTGCGCGCCGCTATCGAGGCGTTGCGGACCTCGGTCGACGATATGCTCACCCAGACCACCACCGTCAGCGCCGAACAGGTGCAGGTGATGGAGACCTACCGGATGTTTGCCAATTCGCGCAGCTGGATCCGGCGCATGGAAGAGGACGTGGAGCTGGGCCTATCGGCGGAAGCCGCGGTCGAGAAAGAACAGTCGCTCGCGCGGTCCCGCATGAGCCAGGCAACCGACGCCTATCTGCGCGACCGGATGCACGACCTCGACGATCTGTCGAACCGGCTTTTGCGGATCCTCACCGGCCAAGGCAAGGATACCGGCGCCGAGATGCCCGAGAATCCGATCCTGATTGCCCGCAACATCGGCCCGGGCGATCTTTTGGAATATGGCAAGAAGCTTAAGGGCATTGTGCTTGAAGAAGGGTCGGTCGGCAGCCACGCCGCCATCGTTGCCCGCGCTTGGGCGATCCCGCTTTTGATCCATGCGGAAGGGATCACCGCCGAGGCCCTCAACGGCGACACGATCCTTGTCGATGGCGATCAGGGGCTCGTCCACCTGCGGCCCGACGATACGGTGCAAACCGCGTTCCGCGACAAGGTCGCCATGGCCGCCCGCGCGCAGGAACGCTATGCCTCGATCCGCGATCTGCCGGCGACGGACCTTTCGGGCAAGACGATTGAGCTCAACATGAACGCGGGTCTGATGGCCGACCTGCCTTCACTGGCTGGCTCGGGGGCTAATGGCGTGGGCCTTTTCCGTACCGAGCTTCAGTTCCTGATCCGCAACCAGATGCCGCGCCGCGCCGAACTTTCGGCGACCTATTCGCGGGTCATGGATGCCGCCAAGGGCAAGCGCGTGGTGTTCCGCACGCTCGACATCGGCTCGGACAAGGTCTTGCCCTATATGAAGTCCCTGAACGAGCCGAACCCGGCCATGGGCTGGCGGGCGATCCGCGTCGGGCTAGACAAGCCCGGCATCCTCAGGATGCAGGTGCAGGCGCTTCTGCGGGCCGCAAATGGCCGCCCCTTGATCATCATGTTCCCCTTCATCGCCCAGATGGAGGAATTTCGCGCGGCGCGGGCCGAGGTTCTCAAGACGCTGGAGCGTGAAGCGGTTCTCGGGCATCCCCTCCCCTCCAAACTCGAGATCGGCGCGATGCTCGAAACGCCGGGGCTAGCCTTCGCGCCCGATGCCTTTTTCAACGAGGTGGATTTCATCTCGGTCGGCGGCAACGACCTCAAGCAGTTCTTCTTCGCCGCCGACCGCGAAAACGAGATGGTGCGCCGCCGCTATGACACGCTGAACACGAGCTTCCTGAATTTCCTCGAACAGGTGGTCCGCCGTTGCGAGGCGGCCGGCAAGCCTCTGTCATTCTGCGGCGAGGACGCGGGGCGGCCCATTGAGGCCATGTGCTTTGCCGCCATCGGGTTCAAGGCCCTGTCGATGCGCGCTCCCTCGGTCGGGCCGGTGAAACACCTGCTGCGGCGGGTCAACCTCGACGAGGCGAAGGCGGTGATCGACGAGGCAAGGAACCGCGGCGATCAGTCGGTCAGGAAGGCCGTGACCGACTGGCTGGCGGGGCAAGGCTAGGCGCTCTTCTTCCCAAGCCGCTTCTGCCCCAGCACCCTGTGAAATTCCTCGATCACCTCGGCCTCATCGTAGCGCAGGGTCAGGCGACGCAGGCCGAAGTGGACGTGGGCCATTTCGGTGTAGTAGCCGACGAAGGCATAGTTGGTCCCTGCCCCGGCGGCGGCGCCGAGGATCGGGACGGCTTGGGCGGCAAGTTTCTGGCTCAGGACAGCGGCAAAGCGCGGGGCGACGCGGGCGATGAGGCTGTTGAGCGCGGGGCCGGTGAGGCCCAGACGGGCCCCGAAAAAGCTCGTGTCGATGCCGTCATCGTCTGTTCCCGGCCCGCCAGCGCCAAAGACCATCAGGCATTGGGCGCGAATTTCGGGATCGGAAAGATCCTCGCCATGCGCTTCGGCCACGCTCTGCACCGCGCGGAAGATGAGGGTTGTGGCGACCGGCAACTCGGCCAGCGCCGTGCCGATGCCGCCAAGGCCACCCAAGGCACCCGAGATTGTGCCAAGCACGCGGTTCATCCGTTCGGAGGCGGTGGAGCGGCCAAGCCCGCCCTCACGGCTTTTCTGGGCGAGCCCATAGCTCTGTGCCAAGGCCGCGCGGGCGGCGGCGTCGATCTGATCGCGGAAACCCTTGGGCAGGACGCGGAGCACATCCTCGACCTGACCGCCGACATAGTTGATCGCGGTCATCAAAAGCCCCGAGGCGGCGCGCTGGCGCTCGACCAAGGCAATGATTTCGGCGCGGCCGACTGCATCGAGCGGACGGTCGGGGTTGATCACTTTCATCCTGCGATCCTCACCTGTCATGGCCCATAGATGGGCAGGGTTTGGCGGCAATGCAATTCCCGGCGATCAAAGTGCCCGCCGGACGCGGCCTGTCACGCCGTCCCATGCGCCCTCGACCAGCTCGGTCCCCAAGACCCGCTCGGGGTTGGTTGGCGGCGGCATGACGACGCCCTCGAGCTTGAAAAAGCCGAAGCGTTTGTAATAGGGCAAATCGCCCACGAGCATCACCCGCTCCCAGCCCATCGCCTTGGCGCGCACCAGCGCCTCGTTCATCAATGTAGCACCTAGGCCCTCGCCCTGCCGCGTCGGATGGACCGCTACGGGGCCGAGAAGGATCGCGGGCTTGCCGCCCACTTTCACCGGCCAGTTGCGGATTACGCCTGCAAGGATGCCATCGCCATCACGGGCAACGATGCACAGATCACGGATCGGATCGACGCCGTTGCGCAATCGGTAGGAGGAAAGTGCCGTACGCCCCGGTGCGAAACACAGGTCGTATAGCGCCTCGACTTCCCACCAGTCGTCCGGTTTTTCGACCGTCAGCTCGATCATTGATCCGGGTTTTTCCCCTTTTGGACTGGAAGCCCGCCTATCATGCCATTAACTGTCCCGCAAACACCGGAAAGGGCAAGAGATGTTCTATCGGCCAGAAGAGGGGCACGGGCTGCCGCACAATCCCTTCAGCGCGATCATCGCGCCAAGGCCGATTGGCTGGATTTCCTCGCGCGGGCCCGAAGGCGACAACCTTGCCCCCTATTCCTTTTTCAACGCGGTTGCCTATGAGCCGCCTCAGGTGATGTTTGCCTCGACCGGCGTGAAGGATTCGCTGCGTAATATCCGCGAGAGCGGGGTCTTCGCCGTCAATATCGTGGCCTATGCTCAGCGCGACGAGATGAACCGCACTTCGGCCTCGGTCGCCCACGGGGTTGATGAGTTTGCCATTGCAGGTATTGCCAAGGCCGAATGCGAGACGATCAATTGCCCGCGCGCGGCGGAAAGTCCGGCGGCTCTCGAATGCGTGCTGACCGAGATCATCGCGCT
>JBFEXG010000073.1:0-9801 GCA_041546005.1 Paracoccaceae bacterium | reverse complement strand
CTCGATGCCTTCACCAACCTCGAGCCGGACGAAACCGGTGATGGTCACGCCGGCTTCTTTGGCGGCGGCTTCAACGGTCAGATCCGGGTTGATGACGAAGGCTTGGCCAAGAAGGGTCGACTCGGCGACGAACTTCTTCATGCGGCCTTCGATCATCTTCTCGATCACGGCTTCGGGCTTGCCGGACTCGCGGGCGATGTCCATCTGCACGGCCTTTTCCTTGGCGACAACGGCCGGATCAAGGTCGGCTTCGGAAAGCGACGCCGGGTTGGCGGCGGCGATGTGCATGGCGACCTGACGGGCAAAGCCCTCGTTGCCGCCCGAGAAACCGACGAGAACGCCGATCTTGCCCATGCCGTCGGTGGCAGCGTTGTGGACATAGGTCACGACGCCATCGGCGTTGATCGCAGCCATGCGGCGCACCGACATGTTCTCGCCGATCACGGCGACGGCTTCGGTCACAACGGTCTCAACGGTCTTGCCGTTCATCGAAGCGGCTTTCAGCGCCTCGGTGGTGTCAACGCCAAGCGCCACAGCGGCAATGCCCGACACCATCTTCTGGAAGTCGGCGTTCTTGGCGACGAAGTCGGTTTCCGAGTTGACCTCGACCGCGACGCCCTTGCCGCCGTTCACGGCAACGGCCACGAGGCCTTCGGCAGCGGTGCGGCCGGATTTCTTGGCGGCCTTGGCAAGGCCCTTGGTGCGCAGCCAGTCAACGGCGGCTTCCATGTCGCCATTGGTTTCGGTGAGCGCCTTCTTGGCGTCCATCATGCCCGCGCCGGTCGACTCGCGGAGTTCTTTCACCATCGATGCGGTGATCGTCATCATGCGTCTCCTTAATAGGGGTGGCCGGACGAGCCCTGCCCGTCCGGTTGAATGTGTGCGAAGCTGCGCGGATTACTCCGCGACGGCCTCTTCGGCGATCTCTTCCATGGCGCCGAGATCGACACCGGCCTTGGCGAGCTGGGTCGACATACCGTCGAGGGCCGCGCGGGCGGCGAGATCGCAGTAAAGAGCGATGGCGCGCGAGGCGTCGTCGTTGCCGGGGATCACATAGTCAACGCCAGCCGGCGAGCAGTTGGTGTCGACAATGGCGACGACCGGGATGCCGAGCTTGTTGGCTTCGAGGATGGCGAGGTCTTCCTTGTTCACGTCGATGACGAACAGAAGATCCGGAACGCCGCCCATCTCGCGGATACCGCCGAGCGAGGCCTGAAGTTTGGCCTGCTCGCGTTCCATGCCGAGGCGCTCTTTCTTGGTGAGGCCTTCAAAGCCCTGAGCGGCGGCCTCGTCGATCGCCTTGAGGCGGTTGATCGACTGCGAAACGGTCTGCCAGTTGGTCAGCGTGCCGCCGAGCCAACGGTGGTTCATGTAGAACTGAGCCGACTTTTCGGCGGCGTCTGCGATGCCCTTCTGGGCCTGACGCTTGGTGCCGACAAAAAGGATACGGCCGCCCTTGGCGACGGTCTCGCGAATGACGTTGAGCGCGGCGTCGAGCATCGGCACGGTCTGGGTCAGATCGAGGATGTGGATGCCGTTGCGGCTGCCGTAGATGTATTGCTGCATCTTCGGGTTCCAGCGCTGGGTCTGGTGGCCGAAGTGAACGCCAGCTTCCAAGAGCTGACGCATGGAGAACTCGGGAAGAGCCATGTCCTATTCCTTTCCGGTTTAGCCTCGGCGGAGGATCAGGCTTTCGCCCAACCGGTGGATGGTATGGGATTTCTCCCCATAGCACCCGCCCCCGCCTGCGGGATTGAAGTAGCGGCCCTATAGACGCAAGTGATGGGGGGTGCAAGCCCCCTCCCTCGTTCCAAATATTCCGTTCTTCTTGCAGGTATTCGTGCTTTCCGGCAACAAGCGTCTTATGACGCGCACGCCCGACATCCTTTGCATCGGCTCAGTCCTTTGGGATGTGATTGGCCGTGCCTCTGTTCACATGCAGGTCGGGACAGACGTTCCCGGCAGGATCACCCGTCTTCCCGGTGGTGTGGCGATGAACATCGCCATGACGCTCCGCCGGTTCGGCCTGACGCCCGCAATCCTCACCGCGATTGGCCGCGACGCCGAGGGAGAAGAGCTGATTGCCGAAGCCGCCCGGATGGGGCTTGTCTGCGATTTCGCTTACCGCTCCGACGATCTGCCGACGGATGTGTATATGGCGGTCGAGGGCGCGAACGGCCTGATTGCCGCGATTGCGGACGCGCATTCGCTCGAGGCTGCCGGCGACCGGATCCTCGCACCGCTCACGGATGGACGGCTCGGGCGAGCAGATGCCCCCTACTCCGGCCTTGTGGCGCTTGATGGCAATCTGACGACCGATCTCTTGCGCGAGATTGCTCGCTCGCCGCTCTTCGCCGCCGCCGATCTGCGCGTGGCCCCGGCAAGCCCCGGCAAGGCCGAGCGACTCTTGGCGCTTTTGGATCACCCGACGGCGACCCTTTACGTCAATCTCGAAGAAGCAAGCCGCCTTTGCCAGTCGCATTTCACCGACTCAGCAACCGCCGCCGCCGCGATGATCGCGCGGGGCGCGCACCGGGTTCTGGTGACAGACGGCGGACGCCCTGCAAGCGAGGCCACGGGCGATAGCGTGATCACCCTCGCGCCGCCCAAAGTCCTCGTCACCCGCGTCACCGGCGCAGGCGATACCTTCATGGCCGCCCATATTGTTGCCGAGGCGCGCGGAGGCAATCGCGAAGAGGCGCTCTTCAAGGCGCTCGACGCCGCCGCCACCTATGTTTCCGGAGAAGTTCCCAAGTGATTGATATTGTCTATTCCGATGAGGTCGCCGCGGCTCGCGCCAAGGGCGCGCCGATCGTGGCCCTCGAAAGCACCATTATTACCCACGGGATGCCCTACCCGCAAAACATCGAAACCGCGCGTCGGGTCGAGGCGACGGTGCGCGAACATGGCGCGACGCCCGCAACGATTGCGGTGATCGCAGGGCGGCTGCATGTCGGTCTGAACGCGGAGCAACTTGAAGCGCTCGGCCAAGCCACGAGCGTAATGAAGCTGTCGCGCGCCGATATGGCCGCCTGCATCGCCGCTGGGCAAACTGGTGCAACCACCGTCGCGGCCACGATGATCGCGGCGCACCTTGCCGGCATCGAAGTCTTCGCCACGGGTGGAATTGGTGGCGTCCATCGCGGCGCGGAGCAGAGCTTCGACATCTCGGCCGACCTGCACGAATTGGCCCAGACAGCGGTGACGGTCATCGCCGCGGGCGCCAAGGCCATCCTTGATTTGCCAAAGACACTTGAGGTTCTTGAAACGCTCGGTGTTCCGGTGATCGCCTTTGGGCAGGATGAACTTCCTGCCTTCTGGTCGCGCCAGTCCGGCCTGAAGGCGCCCCTGCGGATGGATAGCCCCGCCGAGATCGCCCGCGCCCACAGACTGCGCGCCGCTCTGGGCCTGCCCGGAGGGCAACTTGTTGCCAACCCGATCCCTGCCGACGCAGAAATCCCCGCCGAGGTCTTGGCACCTCATATCGCAAAGGCGCTTGCCGAGGCCGAGGCGCAGGGCATCGCCGCAAAGGCCGTGACCCCGTTTCTCTTGCAGCGCATTTTTGAGCTGACTCTCGGCGCAAGCCTTGAGGCCAATATCGCGCTCGTTCTCAACAACGCGCGCCTCGGCGCGGCGATTGCGGTCGAGCTGGCGAAGGCGTGATCGCGGATCGCTTGGTTTTGCAAGCTTTCTCACCTATTGGAGGGAGCATCTTCCCTGTGAGGCATCTTTGACAGACCCCAACCCCCATCACGAAGACCATGCTCACCGCCAACGGCGCGGGCTTTTTGCATCGTTCCGAAACAATTTTCTGGCCGGTCTCGTGGTCATCGCGCCGGTTGGGCTGACCTTCTGGCTCGTTTCGTCCGTCCTCGGTTGGGTCGATGGCGTTGTTTGGCCCTTCATCCCGCAGGCCTATCATCCTCAGGAGCTCATCAACCGCTTCTTCGGGCTCGAGGGCGTGGATGCGGTGACGATCAACGTGCGTGGCGTCGGGGTGATCTTGTTCCTCGTCTTCACCGTGCTCGTTGGCTGGATCGCGAAGGGCCTCATCGGCCGCAGCTTTATTCGTTGGGGCGAGGGGCTGGTCGAGCGGATGCCGATTATTCGCTCGGTCTACGGCGGCGTGAAACAGATCGCCGAGACGGTCTTTTCCCAGTCGGAGACGTCGTTCGACCGCGCGTGCCTTGTTGAATATCCGCGCCCCGGCCTTTGGGCTGTCGCCTTCATCTCGACCAACGCCAAAGGCGAGATCGCCAAACGAATCCCGCGCGAAGACGAGGTGGTGACCGTCTTCCTGCCAACCACGCCCAACCCGACATCGGGTTTCCTGCTCTTCGTACCCAAGGCCGATGTGATCCCGCTTGATATGAGCGTCGAAGATGCCGCCAAGTTGGTGATCTCGGCGGGGCTGGTCTATCCGTCGGACAAGAAAGCCGCGAAGGCCAAGGCAGAAGCAACGGCGAAAACGAAGAAGGTCGAATGATCCCTGCCCTGACCGGTTTTTTCACCGGCTTCTCCATCATTCTGGCGATTGGAGCCCAAAATGCCTTTGTCCTTCGGCAGGGCCTCTTGCGGGCCCATGTCTTCTGGCTCTGTCTCTTGTGTTCGGTCTCTGACGCGATCCTGATCGTCGTCGGCGTGGCCGGTTTTGGCGCTTTCGTGGCCGCGCTGCCCTGGCTCCCTCGGGTCATGAGCCTTGCCGGCGCGGCGTTCCTTTTGATCTACGGCGCACTGCGCTTCCGCGCGGCCCTGAAGGGCGGCGAGAGCCTCACGGCTGGTGCTTCACAACCCACCCTCATGAGGGTGCTGCTCACAGGGGCTGCCTTCACTTGGCTGAACCCGCACGTCTATCTCGACACCCTCGGGATCGTCGGCGCTGTATCGACCGGCTATCCCGCGGTCGATGACAAGATTGCCTTCGCTCTCGGCGCGGCCTCTGCGTCTTTCGTGTTCTTCTTCTCACTCGGCTATGGAGCGCGCCTTCTGGCACCGCTTTTGAAGGCGCCGCGTGCCTGGCAGATTATCGAAGTGGTCATCGGGGCGACCATGTGGGCAATCGCCCTCGGCCTCGTTCTGACGGCCTAAAGCGCCGTCCAGCCGCCATCGACACTGATCGTCGTGCCGGTGATCTGGGCGGCGGCGTCCGAGCACAGGAAGACCGTCGTCCCGCCAAGCTGCTCCACCGTCGCGAATTGCTTCGAGGGCTGGCGCGTCAGCATCACCTCGCGGATCACCGTCTCGCGGTCCATCCCATGCACCTTCATCTGATCGGGGATCTGCGCCTCGACAAGCGGGGTCAGCACATAACCGGGGCAGATCGCGTTGCAGGTGATCGCCTCTTCGGCCGTCTCTAGCGCGACGGTCTTGGTCAGACCGACAACACCATGCTTGGCCGCGATATAGGCCGACTTAAAGGGCGAGGCGGTCAGCCCATGCGCCGAGGCGATATTCACGATCCGCCCCCAACCAGCCTTGCGCATCATCGGCAGGGCGATAGCACTCGTGTGGAAGGCCGAGGAGAGGTTGATCGCAATGATAGCGTCCCACTTTTCGACCGGGAACTCATCAACCGGTGCGACATGCTGGATGCCTGCGTTGTTCACCAGGATATCGCAACGGCCTGCCGCTTCGATCAGAGCGCGTGCTTCCGAAGCCTTGGAGAGATCCGCCCTGATATACCGCACCTCAACACCGAACTCGGATGCCATAGCAGCCGCAAGAGCATGATCCTCGGGCCGGTCGGTGAAGGAATTGAGCACAACATCGGCCCCCGCTTCGGCAAGCGCCCGCGCGACGCCAAGGCCGATCCCCGAATTCGATCCGGTCACAACGGCGGTCTTCCCTTTCAACGACATGATGCTCTCCCTGCCCTTATCTGACGGGCAGAGACTGTCATGCTGCAGATGCGAAGAAAATGCTCGATCTGGCCCAAAACGAAAAAAACGCCGGCACAAGGCCGGCGTTAAGTTATTGAGGCAGGTTTCATACAGGCAAGAAACCTATCGAGCAGTGACCCCTTTATAAGCAATCCAAAGCGCAGGTCCAACACAAAAGTTTATCTTCTGCTGCGGGTGTTTGCAGGCCGTTCTTTCAACACAGTAAGGTCGCCGGCCATTGTCTCCAATGCGAGACCAGAGTTTTTCGCCGCGGGTTCTCGCCATCTCTAGCCTTTGCAACAAGGCCGCCCACCCTATCTAGTTGATCGGCTCTGACACTCGCGCAGACGTTCTGGCTTCGCCGCTGCGCATCGGCTTGCACCCTCCGGTTGTGTTCCGGTTCTTGAAGGCGTTGGCCTACGTCCGGGGCGGCTGGATTCGGCGCGAATCGGTCCCAAGATATCTGGAAGATTGCGTCGCGAGCCTGTCTGGACTACTTCCTAGACAGGCCGGGCTGAACCGGCGACACAGGCAACGGACATCGGACAGATGAAACTCAAAACTCTTTTTCTTTGCCTCACCTTCGCGCTTGCAGGCTGCAACACCATCGCGGGCCTCGGTGAAGACGTGGCCGATGGGGCCCGCACGGTTCAGACCTGGTTCTGAGCAAAGGCACTTCTTTTGGCCTGAAATACTCCGGGGGAGGCCGCGCAGCGGACGGGGGCAGAGCCCCCTACCCGAGCGACGTTACCCAAAGGATCGTCGCATCCTCGGCGCTGGTCGAGATCACGTTATGCCCCATCGCCGCATCGTAATAGGCGCTGTCGCCGCGCTTCATCTCGATCGGCTCATAGAATTCGGTGAAGAGCCGCACTGTGCCTGTGAGGACATAGAGAAACTCCTCGCCGTCGTGCCGGATCCAGCCTTCGAACTCGTCCATCGACCGCGCCCGGATTCGCGCCCGGTAAGGCAGCATCTGTTTACGGGTGAGCTGATCGGCCAAGAGCTCGTGCTCATAGGTCGTGGTGATGTGCCGGTTGCCCTCTGTGCTTTTTGTGACAGCGATCCGGCCATTCACCTGCCCCTTGCTCGGCGGGGTGAAAAGTTGCGGTACCGAGATATCGAGGCCCACCGCAAGCTTCTTGAGCGCCTCATAGGTCGGCGACATCTGCCCATTCTCGATTTTCGACAGGGTCGAGCGCGCAAGGCCCGCTTTTTGCGCCGCCTGCTCGAGCGTCCAGCTGCGCTCTTTGCGAAGCTCGCGCACCCGCGCACCGAGATCAAGTGGCGCGGCCAACTCCTCGCTGCCTTGCGCACGGGCAATGCGGATCAGGGATTTGGGATCACGGGCGGTCATGCGCTCTCATAGTCCGGCCCCCAGACGCTTGCAACTGGCACGGGGGCACACTAGCCAAGGCTCATGCTGAGCCTCTTCGACAAGGGCACCCCTGCCCCCTGCCCCACGCCGTTCAACATGGCCGCCCATGTGCTGGGCCGTGCGGTCGGACTCGGTCCGAAAACCGCGCTTTCCGTGGTGGGTGGCAATCAACCCGAGAGCTGGACCTTTGCCGCGCTCGAGGCAGCGGTGCGTGGCACGGCAAGCGGCCTTCTGCGCGAGGGGCTTGTTCCGGGCGACATCGTACTAATGCGGCTCGGCAATACCGCTGATTTCCCGATCGCCTATCTCGGCGCAATCGCCGCAGGCCTCGTGCCGGTGCCGACCTCCTCGCAGCTTACAGCGCACGAGATCACGGCGATGAGCGAAGGCCTTGCTCCGAAGCTGATCCTTGCCGCCCCCGGTATCGCCCTGCCCGATCATGCAGCGCCGGTCCTGCCGCTCGAACGGCTGCGGGCCTTCCGTGAGTTGCCGCCTGCCGATTATGCCCTCGGCGATTCGAACCGACCGGCCTATATCATCTTCACCTCCGGGACCTCCGGCCGCCCCCGCGCCGTCGTTCATGCGCACCGGGCGATCTGGGCCCGGCGGATGATGTGGGACGGCTGGTATGGTCTGGCGGAGAGCGACCGCCTTTTGCACGCCGGAGCGTTCAACTGGACCTACACGCTCGGCACTGGTCTCATGGATCCTTGGTCAGTTGGCGCCAGCGCGCTTATCCCCGCCGCCGGGATCCAACCTTCCGAACTTGCCGGGCTTTTGGCCGAACATGGGGCGACCATTTTCGCCGCCGCGCCAGGTGTCTATCGCCAGATGTTGCGCGCGCCTGTTCCTGCTTTGCCGAAGCTGCGGCACGGGCTTTCCGCGGGAGAGAAGCTGCCCACTGAAATCGCCCGCGGGTGGAAAAAGGCCAGCGGCACACCGGTTTACGAGGCCTACGGCATGTCGGAATGCTCGACCTTCGTCTCTGCGAGCCCCAGCGCCCCTGCCCCTGTGGCAACTCTTGGGCGGCCCCAGCCCGGCCGCCGCGTCGCGCTGATTGGCGCCGACGGCCCCGTGCCCATGGGCGAGCCCGGCGTCATCGCCGTGCACCGCTCCGATCCCGGCCTGATGCTTGGCTATCTCGGCCAGCCCGAAGAAACCGCAGCGCGGTTTCAGGGAGAGTGGTTCCTGACAGGCGATGTGGGCCGGATGGCCGAGGATTTCACCCTCACCTACGAGGGCCGCGCCGACGACATGATGAATGCTGGTGGTTATCGGGTGAGTCCGGTCGAAGTCGAGGATGCCATGACTGCCCATCCCGCGATCTCCGACGCAGCCGCTTGCGAGCTGAAGGTCAAGGCAGACACCACGGTGATTGGGCTCTTCTACGTCGCCCACGAAGATGTGAGTGAGGAGGCGCTCGCTGCCTTTGCCGCCGAACGCCTAGCACGCTACAAATGCCCGCGTCTCTTCATCCGCCGCGAAAGCTTGCCCCGCGGTGCCAACAACAAGCTCTTGCGCCGTGTGCTGCGTCAGGACTGGGAAATGGACCATGATCAAGCTTGATATTCTCTCCGATCCGATCTGCCCTTGGTGCTATATCGGCAAGGCCAATCTCGAACGCGCGCTCGAAAAGGTTGGCGACCATCCCTTCGAGATCGAATGGCATCCCTTTCAGCTTAACCCGAACATGCCTGCGGGCGGGGTCGACCGGCGCACCTATCTCGAGACGAAATTCGGCGGGCAAGAGGGCGCTGTGAAAGCCTATCTGCCTGTGGCTCAGCACGCCGAGAAAGCGGGGCTCAAGATCAATTTCGAGGGCATTCAGGTCACCCCTAACACGCTCGACGCGCACCGGCTGATCCATTGGGCGGGGCTTGAGGGCAAGCAGACAGCGATGGTCGCGGCACTGTTCCGCGCCTATTTCGTCGATGGGCGCAATATCGGCGATCATGAAACCCTCGCCGATATTGCTGGTGAGGTGGGCCTAGATCGCGACATGATCGCCCGCCTCCTCGCCTCCGACGCCGATCTTGAAAACATCAAATCCCGCGATGCCCATAGCCGCGAGATGGGGGTAAGCGCGGTGCCGACCTTTATCGTCGACAACCGCCATGTCGTCCCCGGTGCGCAACCGCCCGAGCTTTGGGTCTCTGTGATCGAGGAAATCCAGCGCCACGCCAAAGAGCAGGACGCCTAAGCCACCTTCGCCTTTTCCGCGAGGTCGCGGGAAATCGAGAAGGCGCCCTTGATCCGGTCGGCCTCGGACTTCCAGTCACGCCGGACGATGATCTTGTTGTCCTTGACCTTGGCGAGCCCGCGCTGATCGCCGATGAACTCCACCAGCCCCTTGGGCGAGGCAAACTTGTCGTTGTGGAAGCGGATCGTCGCGCCCTTGGGGCCGCCGTCGAGCTGGCTGATCCCGGCGCGTTTGCACATGGCCTTGATCCGCACGATGAGCATGAGGGTATTCACCTCTTTCGGCAGCTTACCGAAACGGTCGATCAACTCAGCGGCAAAGCCTTCAAGCTCGACCTTGGTCGT
>JBFEXG010000141.1:0-6478 GCA_041546005.1 Paracoccaceae bacterium | reverse complement strand
GGCGATGCGGCCGTCACCCTCCTGTAAAAGACTCAGCCTGAGAGCCCCGGTCGGGGCGGCCGTTCCGAGCCGGTCGGGCCACTCAATCAAACAGATGCCGTCTTCAAAGGCGGCGTCTAGGCCAAGCTCGAGGATCTCGTCTGGGTTGGTTAGGCGGTAGAGATCACAGTGCCAGATTTCGGCCTCTGGATCGGCATAGGTCTGGACAAGCGTAAAGGTCGGAGAGGGAACATCCTCCTCGCGCCCGAGCCGCGCCCGGATCAGGGCCCGCGCAAATGCTGTTTTGCCCGCACCGATGTCGCCTTCGAGAAGGATTGTATCGCCCGCCCGCAGCAGGGGGGCAACGCGCCCGGCAAGGGCGGCAGTTGCGGCTTCGTCGACAAGGAAAAGCGAGGCGGTTTCAAGCGTCATGCCAGCAGACTAGGGGCTCTCCCTCGGGCTGCAAGCCGAATTATTGCGCGGCGACCGGGTGGTTTCTGGTGTGCATGAAAAGAGCGAGCGGTTGGGCGATCTCTGGCGCCTTTAGAAAGCTGATGAGCGAATATCCATTCGGAAGTGGCGCGGCGCGGCAGATCAGCTGACGGCCATCCAGAAGCGACAGCGGCTCTTCCCAAGGATCGCGCCCGCCGTGGCCGCGAATGAAGTCGCGGATCATCGCCCAGACCGGCGTTGGAACACAGGCCTGCTGCCATTCAGCGGCTTCGCTCTTGAGATCAATCTCACTCATCCCGCGGTCTTTGGCGATGCCCCAAAGATCATGGTAGGCGCTGTTGCTGATAATCACCGAGCCGGCCGAAGATATCACGACGGCCGCGTCCCGCATTCCGTCAAGAGCGGCATGGGCAAGCTCGATCTCGGCTCGGAACCGCCGCGTCAAGGACATATCGGCCGAGACATCTTCAAAAAGAAGTGCAATCGCTCCATTCGGATGGGGCCGACCCGTTACCCGATAGGTCGATCCGTTTGGAAGGGTCCAGACCTCGCAATAGCTTCCGTTTTCGGCGGCAGACTCAAGCGCAGCTAGTTTGTCGCGCCACGAAAGATAATCTTTCGGTTCAGGTAGAACCCTGGCCTCGCGCATCCTGTCCAGAAGCGATCTGATTTGGGGTCTCGCGCTCAGGAATTCGACAGGAAGGCCCGTCAGATCGAGTAGCGCAGGGTTAAAGCTCAGAAGGCGGCGGTCGCGGCCAAAAATCGCAAGACCAATCGAAAGCTGAGCGAAGGTTTTGCTGAGAGTATCCACAAAGGCCCGCTGGGTCGCCTCGGCCCGCACCACGGCCGTTACGTCGACGGCAAAGCGGACAATCTCGCGCCCGCGCCTGACGCTGGAAATCTCAAACCAAGTTTCAGCCTCGTCCTCCACCGAATCCAGCCGGACCCTCTTGGTTGCATACCCTTCCTCATCGACCGGAAGATCGAAGCGCGCGAATAGATTTCGGGGGGGCCATGTTTGCCCGATCTCGCTTGGCGCCGCAACGAGGCGATCGGTCAGATTGAGATAGGCATTGTTGGCCCAGACGATCTGGCCTGTCGCGTCCTCTTTCCAGATCAGCATCGGCGCGTCTTCAGAGATGGCACGAAGGCTCGCGACCTCTTGTTCGAGCGATGCCGCAATGAGCCGGTCGGTAGCAGACCGCTCACCGACTTCGGAGGCATTGTCGAAGGTGATCCTCGAATACCCGTCCCACCATTCCGCCTCGAGCGATAGGGCGGGATCGCTGGGCGACACGATGCGCTTGTGGCCCTCTGAGGAAAGCGAAGCCAAAGCCACGCGGAGCTGCGGAAACTGGGGCGAGAAGAGGCGAATGAACGCCTCCCAATCGGTTTGCCCCCCGTTGCGCGCGGGCAAGAGGCGTTTGGCGAGCGGAGAGGTATCAACAAGCACATGGCCGTCGAACAGGAAAGCGACGGCGCTTTCCGCCTCGCGCAGCATTTCGCGCGCGGTCTGCTTGCGGGGACGGAAGATAAACCGAAGCAGGCTTAGATAGATCGCCGCACCGAGGACGGCCGTTATACCCACGAAGAAAGGCCAAAAACCAACGACAGACTGCATTCTGCGAATCCTTTGTTTCCGCAGGAAAAGTTCGGAGAAATTGGTTAATAGGGCCTTAAGGTTCGATCAGACGATCTGAGGGTTGTCGCCAAGGGGGCCATGCGCCCTGTCTCGGGCTGGATCGACGGCATCGCGGGGCCATTCCACAAGGATGATGGCGCCAACCTGCCGGCGCCCCGTTACCCGCCCTGTTCCGTTCGAGAACTCAAGCCGCGCGCCCGACCGCTCCAAAAGTGTTTTGGCAATGAAGAGCCCAAGACCCATCCCCTCATATCCCGGCCGCTCGCCGCCAGCGTCTTCAAGTTTGCGGTTTCTGACAAAGGGATCGCCGATCCGGCCGATAAGCGAGGGTGGATAGCCGGGTCCATCGTCCGAAATCCGAAGCCCGATCGTATCGGCATCCCAGTGAACCTCGATCTCGACAGAGCTCTCGGCGAAATCGACCGCGTTCTGAATCAAATTGCGAAGGCCGTGCACGATCTCTGGCCGACGTTCGATCACGGGCTGTCGTTTGGGATGTTCGGTATCGGTCGAAACGGCAAAGGTCAGAGTCTTTCCGCGATGGGCATGCGGCTCGGCCGCCTCAAGAACGATCCCCTCAAGCGGAGCGCGGCGCAGCATCTGGTCGTCCTTGCCGGCCCGTCCCATCGAGCGAAGGATATCGCGGCAGCGGTCGGCTTGTTCGCCGATAAGGCGGATGTCTTCGATAAGGTCCTCGCGGTCGGCCGCCTCCGCCAAAAGCTCTGAGCTCGCCAGCTTGATCGTGGCGAGCGGCGTCCCAAGCTCGTGCGCCGCCGCGGCGACCACGCCCCCGAGGTCGGTCAGCTTCTGTTCGCGGGCCAGCGCCATCTGGGTTGCCAAAAGAGCATCCCCCATCGAGTGCATCTCGCTCGTCACCTGCCGGGCATAGAGGCCGAGGAACGTCACCCCGATCATCATGGCCACCCAAAATCCAAAGAGAAACAGGCCAGGAAGGCCGATCTGGGCGCCGCCAGGAAGGATAATCGGGAGGTAGAACCGGCTCAGAGCCGTGACCAAAAGGATCGACACACCGCCGATCAAAGCAGTGCTGCGCAACGGCAGAAAGGTCGCGGCGATTGTGACAGGCACAAGCGCGAGGATCGAGAATGGATTATTGAGGCCGCCGGTCAGATAAAGAAGCAGGCCAAGCTGCAAAAGATCGAAGAGCAACATGACAGTTGCCTGCGATACGGTGAGGCGCGTGCTTTGCGGGAACAAGAACGTGGAAAAGAGGTTGGCCAAGACCGAGGCGCCAACCGCAAGCGCCACGAGGCCGACCTCGATTTGCAGTCGGAAAATCTCGACCGCGACGAACAGAGCCGCCACCTGACCGGCAATGGCAATCCACCGCAGGGTCACGAGCGTGCGCAGCCTAACCCAATCGCTGCGGGCGCGGTCCTGGAAGAGTTCTAGCTCGGATACCGGCATTGGCCCGCTCGAAATGTTGTGACTTGCTGGACTATTGTTATTTCCCGTTCTACCGGCGATCAATGCGTCCGAACAGAAAGGGTCAGATATGCAAAGGCTAATCGCGATTGGAGCAGGCATTGCCGTGATCATTCTGATTGCCGCGACCTATGTTGCCACAATGATGGGCGGCACTGAAGATATCTTCGCAGAATGCACCGGCTCACAAGCGGCAGGCGCCGTGGGCGGCCCTTTCACGCTTGTTGATGAAAACGGTCAGACCGTCACAGATCAGGACGTGATCACCGAACCAACGCTTCTATATTTCGGTTATACCTTCTGCCCGGACGTGTGCCCGCTGGATTCCCAACGCAACGCGGATGCGACAGACCTTTTGGCCGAAAATGGCATATCGATCCGGCCCGTCTTCATTTCGGTCGATCCCGATCGCGACACGCCCGAGGTTGTCGCCGCGTTCACCGACTATTTCCACGACAAGATGCTTGGCCTGACAGGATCGCCCGAGCAAGTCGCCGCGGCCTCGCGGGCCTACAAGACCTATTACAAAAAGAACGACGATGATCCGGAATATTACACCGTGGATCACTCGACCTTCACCTATTTCGCCCTGCCCGGATATGGCGTGGTCGACTTCTTCCGCCGCGATGATACCGCCGACACGATCGCAACACGCGCGGCCTGTTTTATTGAGGCAGCTGCCGCCGCGAATTGACCTTTGGGAAATATGGCGGCAACGTCATATTCAACAAAAGGGATTGATGGATGACGACTGACACTCTCGATCTGGGGCGCGACCCTTCGATACTTTTGGTCGATGATGACGAGGCCTTTCTCAAGCGCCTTGCCAAAGCGATGGAGCGTCGGGGGTTTTCGGTCGAGATGGCGGGTTCTGTCGCGGCCGGCAAAGCCATCGCCACAGCGCGGCCGCCTGCCTATGCGGTTGTTGATCTTAGGCTCGAAGACGGCAATGGCCTTGATGTCGTCGAGGTCTTGCGCGAGCGCCGCCCGGATTGTCGGATCGTCGTGCTGACCGGATATGGTGCCATCGCCACCGCCGTGGCCGCGGTCAAGATCGGCGCGACCGATTACCTTTCCAAGCCAGCCGACGCCAACGACGTGATCAACGCTCTCCTTCAGACCGGCGACACGCTACCACCGCCGCCGGAAAACCCGATGAGCGCCGACCGCGTGCGTTGGGAACATATCCAGCGGGTCTATGAGTTGTGTGACCGCAACGTTTCGGAAACGGCGCGGCGGCTCAATATGCACCGCCGGACGCTCCAGCGTATCCTCGCCAAGCGCAGCCCGCGCTAGAGCCGGAAAACTTTCTGAACCCGATCTATCTTGGTCCCGTCGCGCAGCGGGACGTCTTCAATTATTGCGCGATCGGCAAAGCCCATCTTTGAATAGTAGGCGAGCCCGAGCTGATTGTCGGCGCGAATGGTGGCATCAATCGCCACGACAGTCGCCGCGCGTGCCGCAGCAAGAGTGAGCGCAAAGAGGCGGCGGCCAACACCCAAACCACGATGCCCCTCTCCCACGAAGGTGGCGATCACGGCCCAGCCATCCGGCAGCTTGCCCTCGCCCTGCCAATCCGGATCGGCGCGCTCCAGCGCCTGAAAGCCGATGATCGCCTCCCCAAGAAGCGCGACATGGCACGAGATCGCCAGTGGCGGCGCGATGTAGTGGTCATGCATCCTATCTGCGTCGAACAACGATTGGTGCGCCGTGGTGCCGCCCGCTTGGATGATGCGGTTGAGCATTTCGGCCATAGCCGAGGCGTCAGCCGGGGCCGCGGGGCGATAGATCGGCGTCATCCCAAATCAGCGAGCAGCTCGCGGTGGCGAGCCAGATAGGCTTCTCGCACCTCGACCGGCGGACGCAGGTGGATTTTCAACGATTGGGCAAGGTTAGTATCTAGTTTTCCAAAGAAACGGTCGGCCTCGTCGGTCGTAAATCCGGCTATCTGCGTGGCCTCGAGCCAAGCGGAAACCTTGTCGGCTTTCTTGATCTGTTTCTTGATCGCAACCGGAATCTGCGCCGGTAGGCCAAAGCGGATGTGAACCGCAGCAGTTAGCCGATCATCCAGCGCCCCGTATCCCGGCCCCACGGCGGCCTTTACCGGGCTGATCATGTCGCCAATGACGTATTCCGGCGCGTCGTGCAGGAGGGCGGCCAACCGCCATTTCGCAGGCGCGGCCGGAAAAAGCCGCCCATAGATTTCTTCGACCAAGAGAGAGTGCTCGGCCACCGAATAAGGATAATCCCCTTTGGTCTGGCCATTCCACCGCGCGACAAAGGCCAGGCCGTGGGCAATATCCTCGACCTCGATGTCCATGGGTGTCGGATCGAGCAGATCGAGCCGTCGCCCGGAAAGCATCCGTTGCCAAGCGCGCGGCTGTTTCATCGCGGGTCTCCCGGGTTGAGCTTTGTACAAACCGTGAAAAACCGATCTCGCGCTTCGTACAATTTCAGCATTTTGGCCCGCTTCCAGCATCTGACAAACTGGGAACCTGCGCTTGGGTATGGCTCACTGTCAACATCCGATAGAGATTGAACAATCGTTCAGTTGCCGCTCCGGCAACGCAATGATATGCCAACCGACGAAACCGGAAAAGGAGTGCCGCCAATGGCCAAGGACTACATCGTTCGCGACATCAAGCTTGCCGACTATGGCCGCAAAGAGCTCGACATTGCCGAGACGGAAATGCCGGGCCTGATGGCGCTGCGCGAAGAATATGGTTCCAAGCAGCCGCTCAAGGGCGCCAAGATTGCGGGCTCTCTGCACATGACGATCCAGACCGCTGTTCTGATCGAGACACTCAAGGCGCTTGGCGCCGATGTGCGCTGGGCCTCGTGCAACATCTTCTCGACCCAAGATCACGCCGCTGCCGCGATCGCCGCAAGCGGCACGCCTGTTTTTGCGATCAAGGGCGAAACCCTTGAGGAATATTGGGAATATACCGACAAGATCTT
>JBFEXG010000144.1:0-6426 GCA_041546005.1 Paracoccaceae bacterium | reverse complement strand
GCGTATCGCTATTCTCGATGACTATGCCGGTGCGGCGCTGCGGCTGGCCGACTGGTCGGGCCTTGGAGAGATCACCGTCTTTTCCGATACCATCACCGATCCCGCCGCTTTGGTCGAGCGACTGGCGCCCTTCGAGGTGATTTGCCTCATGCGCGAACGAACACCGATGCCTTCGGCGCTGATCGCGGCCCTGCCAAACCTCAGGCTGATCGTCACCAGCGGGCCGAAGAACGCCGCCATCGACGGGACCGCCGTCAAGGCGCGCGGGATCACAGTCAGCGGCACCGAAAGCCGCAAGACCACAACCTCGGAGCTGTCGATCCTGATGATGCTCGCGCTCAACCGGCGGCTTTTGCCGGAGGTGGCATCGCTCAATGCGGGCGGCTGGCAGGCGGGGCTGGGGCGCGATGTGGCAGGGCTGACGCTTGGCCTCGTGGGCCTTGGCAATATTGGCGCGCAGATGGCTGTTCTGGGCAAGGCGCTGGGGATGGAGATCGCCGCGTGGTCGCAGAACCTCAGCGAAGAACGCTGCGCCAGCCTTGGCGTGCAAAGGGTGGCATCGCTGGGCGAATTGCTGGCGGTGTCCGATGTGGCGAGCGTTCATATGGTGCTGTCCGAACGGACAACGGGCCTGATCGACCGCACGGCCCTCGCCTCGGCCAAACCCGGCATGGTCCTCATCAACACCTCGCGTGGGCCGATCGTCGATAGCCTCGCCGTGCTTGACTGGCTTCGGCGCGATCCAACGGCGAAAGCGGGGCTCGACGTGTTCGACACCGAGCCCTTGCCGCAGGATGATCCCCTGAGGGTGAGCGACCTCATAACAGAAGGACGGCTCCTTCTGACGCCGCACCTCGGCTATACGGTCGAGGCGACCTTCCGCCTCTTCTACACCCAGACCGCCGAGGCGATCCGGGCTTGGCAGGCGGGCAATCCGATCCGGGTGATCGCCTAGGCCGGCTCGGCCTCGCGGCGCTTCATCATCTCTTTGAAGGCCGGGCGCGATTGGCAGGCGGCAAGCCAAGCGGCGATTGCCGGAAAGCGCGGCAGGACCGATGTGTGCGGCTGCACATAGCGCATGATCTCGGCCATGTTGATATCGGCCACGGTGAAGCGCCCGCCGACCATGTGGCCGCCGTGCGTTTCAAGATGGGTGTTGAGCGCCTTGAGCGGTCGCTCCAGCGCCTCGGTATGGGCGGCAAGCTCGGCATGGCCTTCAGGCGTGTCGGCCCGCTTTTCGGCATAGCAATAGAGGATCGGCAGGGTGTGCGGTTCGATCGCGGTCATCCCGTAAAGTGCCCATTGCATCATCTGCGCGTCTTCGCCGGCGTCTTTCGGGGCCAGCGCGCCGCCCCATTTCTTGGCGAGGTAGAGGTTGATCGCCAGCGACTCGGAGATCACCAGATCGCCGTCCTTCATCACGGGGATAGCGCCAGCGGGAGAGATCGCGAGGAATTCCGGCGATTGGGTGTTCAGGGGCGCATCCGCCGCCTTGGGGTCGGCCACGCGATAGGCCTGGAGCACGGGCTTCAGCTCAAGGTCTTTGCCAGCTTCGAGAGCCAGCCAGAAGTTGCGGGTCGCGCGGCTGCGGTAGGCGCCGTAGAGAGTGGGCATCGGAATCTCCTTGAGTGGTTCGGCGCGACGCTAGCGCGACAGGGTGACAGGGGGAAGAGGTCTGTTGCCGTTCGCCTCCATGCCATAGAACAAGGCAACCCAAAGGAGGCCCTCATGCGTATTTTCTTCACCGGCGGCAGCGGCAAGGCCGGACGCCACGCCATCGCCCACCTTGTCGAGCGCGGCTACACCGTGACCAACGCCGACCTTGTGCCGCTCAATATGCCGGGGGTCGCCGATCTGAGGATCGACCTCACCGATGCGGGCCATGTGTTCAACGCGCTCTATGCCTTTGCCCGCGGCGAAGAACAGGAGGCCGGAACCGGCACCCCGCGCTATGACGCCATTGTCCATTTCGCCGCTGTCCCGAGCCTGATGCTGCGCCCTGATAACGAGACCTATCAGGTCAATGTTTCCAGCACTTACAATGTCTTGGATGCCGCAGCTAAACTTGAAATCAAGAAGGTGATCTTCGCATCGTCCGAGACGACCTATGGCATCTGCTTCTACGATGGCGAGAAGAAACCCGCCTATATCCCGATCGATGAAGAGCATCCGACGGTGCCGCAAGACAGCTATGCCATGTCGAAGATCGTCAATGAGGTCACGGCGCGGAGCTTTCAGGAGCGGACGGGCTACGATATCTACGGCCTGCGCATTAACAACGTCATTGAACCCACGGAATATGCAACGAAATTCCCGCCGTTCATGAAAGATCCAGAGCTGCGCCGCCGCAATATCTTTGCCTATATCGACGCGCGGGATCTCGGCCATATGGTAGATCGATGTTTGCAGACCGACGGGCTGGGCTATGAGGTTTTCAACGTCTCAAACGACGATATGAGCGTGTCGCTTACCTCTGACGAGGTGATCGCGCAGTTCTATCAAGGCGTCGAAAAGCGCCGCGATATGGGCCGCAATGAGACCTTCTATGCCAATGACAAGGCCAAGCGGATGCTCGGCTATGCCCCCAAGCATAGCTGGCGTGAGGTGCTCAACGACGACGGCTCACCGAAGTAGACAAGGCGCCGGCGGGGATTTTCTGCCACATCGCGGCTGCGACCCGCTGACGCAGATTTGATTGCTCTGGACCTGCCGCCCGCGCCGCCCTAGGGACGCCGGATGACGAGTATTCCGTTATCCTATGGCGCCCATGCGCGCGGGCTTTTCCGGCTGGGGGTTCCCCTGATCGGCAGCTTCGTTGCGGGCTTTGCCATCCACATGACCGACACGATCATGCTGGGCTGGTACAGCGTGACGAGCCTCGCTGCCTCGACCATCGCCGGATCGCTCTGGTTCATCGTCTTTATTCTCGGCGCGGGGTTTGGGCAGGCGGTCATGCCGCTGGTGGCTGAAGCTGGGGCCTCGGGCGACGATGTGCGCGTGCGGCGCGTCACGCGCATGGCGATGTGGCTGAGCCTGATCTACTTCGCCTTCGTCATCCCGGTGTTCTGGTGGTCCGAAACTGTTCTTCTCTGGGCGGGCCAAACGCCGGAGGTGGCCGCGCTCGGGCAGCAGTATTTGCGGATTGCGGGCTTTGGCATGGCGCCGGGGCTTTTGATTGTTGTCTTCCGCTCCTATCTGAGCGGCCAGCATCTAACAGGGGTTCAGCTTTGGGTCACGATCCTTGGCGTCGTCCTCAATGCATTCATCAACTATGCGCTGATCTTCGGCAATTGGGGCGCGCCCGAGCTCGGCATTCAAGGCGCGGCAATAGCATCGGTAACTGTCCAGATGTTCACGATGTTGTTCCTCGCGGTCTATGCGCAATTCAAGCTGCCGCAGCTACACCTGTTTCAGCGGATTTGGCGCAGCGACTGGTCGATCTTCTGGCATGTGTTCCGGCTGGGTGTCCCGATTGGCCTGACCTCGCTCGCCGAAAGCGGCCTTTTCGTTGCTTCGTCGGCGATGATGGGCTGGATCGGCGAGATTGAGCTGGCGGCCCATGGCATCGCGCTGCAACTTGTGTCGCTCATGTTCATGTTCCACATCGGCATGAGTCAGGCGGCGACGATCCGCTCCGGCGCGGCCTTCGGCAAGCGTAACTTCGACGATCTCAAGCGCGGAGCGCGGATGGCCTATGTCATCTCGGCCAGCTTTGGTCTTTTGGTCGTTGTGCTGTTTCTGGCGTTCCCGAGCCCGCTGATCTCGCTCTTCATCGACCCGAACGAACCGGCCCGTGACGCCCTTCTCGAAATTGGAACAACACTTCTCTACGTTTCGGTTCTCTTCCAGATGGCAGACCTGACGCAGATCGTCTCGCTCTCGCTCCTGCGCGGGATACAGGACATGACAATGCCCATGTGGATCGCGGCCTTCAGCTATTGGGTTCTGGCGATTCCCTTTAGCTATGTAATGGCCTTTACCTTCGGTTATGGGCCGGTCGGGCTTTGGCTTGGCCTGACGCTTGGCCTTGCCGTCGCGGCGGTTCTTCTGACCCTGCGTTTCTGGTCCGAGGTGCGGCGGCTGGCCTAAAGCGGCAGGTCGCGGCTGTCGGCGATGGCTTCCATGGTGATGAGCGATGTGACGGTCTCAAGCGAGATCTTCTCGATCAGTCGCTGATAGACGCGGTCGAAATCGTTCATGTCGGCGGCAACGACCTTGAGCATGTAGTCGTAGTCGCCTGCGATCCGGTAGATGTCGATGATGTTCGGGATCGCCAAGGCCTCGCGGCGGAAATCGGCGAGCCAGTCCGCCGAATGGTTGCGGGTGCGGATCATGACAAAGACCGTGAGGCCGAGGCCGATATCGGCGGGGTTCAGGCGGATCGTCTGGCCTTTGATGATGCCGCTCTCCTGTAGCCGCTTTAGCCGCCGCCAAAGCGCGTTCTGGCTGAGGCCCACGTCATCGGCGAGGTCGCGCTGAGATCGGCCTGAATCGCGCTGTAAGGCACGCAGGATCAGTCGATCAATTTTGTCTAAATCAGCGCTCATAAAGATCAAATGACACAAATGACATCGAATAAACAATGATTTTGAGTAAATTTTTTCGCCATGACTTGGATAATCTCCCCGTCAAAGGAGATTTCAGATGTCAAACGGCTACTTTCACGACTTTCGCGCGCGTCTAGGCACCGCAGATACAGTTGTCGCCTTGCGCAAGGGATTGATCGGTGAGGGCGTCATGGTCGACGGGCCGTTCGGCCCTAAGAAGATGATCTATGCCGATTACATCGCCTCGGGCCGTGCGCTGATGCAGGTCGAGTGGGCGGTCCTGAATGACATTCTGCCCTACTACGCTAACAGCCACACTGAAGGCTCGCTTTGCGGGGCGACTATGACCCAACTGCGCCGCGAGGCCCGCGCCTATATTGCCGGGGAATGTGGGGCGGACGAACGTCATGCGGTGATCTTCACCGGCTCGGGCGCGACCTCGGCGCTGAACCGGATCGTCAGGCTTCTGGGCGTCACGGATGCGGTGGCCGCCGGGGAAAAGCCGCTCGTGTTGATCGGCCCTTATGAACACCACTCCAACATCCTGCCGTGGCGCGAGAGCGGGGCTGAGGTGATCGAGATCCCCGAGGCGGTGAACGGCGGGCCTGATCTTCTCGCGCTGGAAGCGGCGCTCAAAGGTGGAGAAGGACGTTTGATGATCGGCTCGTTCTCGGCCGCCTCAAACGTCAGCGGCATCGTGACAGATGTGAAAACTGTGACGCGCCTTTTGAAACACTACGGCGCGCTCACAGTCTGGGATTATGCGGGCGGTGGCCCCTACCTCACGGTGGACATGGCCGCCGGCACCGATGTCGAGATCGACGCCGTCGCCCTTTCGCCGCACAAGTTTGTCGGTGGTCCGGGGGCTTCGGGGGTCTTGATCGTTCGCAAGGCGGCCGTGACCCACAAGAAGCCGACCATCACCACAGGCGGCGGCACAGTCCGTTTTGTCTCGCCTTGGGCGCATGACTATCTGGAAGACATCGCCGCCCGCGAAGAGGCGGGGACGCCGAATGTGGTTGGCGATATCCGCGCGGGGCTTGTTTTCGCAGTGAAAGCGGCCATTGGTCAGGACCTTCTGGACGCACGCCACGAGGACCTGCGCCAGCGGGCGCTCGATGCCTGGCGCGGGCTGCCGGGGCTGCAGATCATGGGCAACCCCGAGGCCGACCGCGCCCTGCCGTTCTTTTCGATCCGTCTCGTTGACGAGAAAGGCGCCGACCGTCTGCACCCGCTCCTTCTGACGCGCATCCTTTCAGACTGTTTCGGCATTCAGGCCCGTGGCGGCTGTGCCTGTGCGGGGCCCTATGGCCACCGGCTCTTGGGGATCGACGAGGAAACGTCCGAGGCGATCCGCGCCCGCATCCTGAGGGGCGATGCGATGCTCAAGCCGGGCTGGACCCGCTTCAACCTCTCGGCGCTGATGGATGATGAAAAGGCCGATAAGGTCATCGACGCGATCCGGCTGATTGCCTTCAAGCCCGAGCGCTATGCCGCGCTCTATAGCTTCGACGCCGCTGCCAACGACTTTGCCCTTCGCAAGAAATCGGCGGCCTAGTTTTCCTCCTCAGGCCGGTCTGATTTCATCAGCCGGTCCGCTTTTTTCCGCACCAGCACCGATCGCAGATCGTGCATCGCCAGAAGGAGGCGGTCGGTGACCTCTTCGAGCTGGTCGTCGCTCGCTTTGGCCTGCGCCCAATGGGTGGTTTGGTTGAGGTAATCGACCGCGCGGTGGATGTCGTCGATATCCCGCTGCGCGAGGAGGGCAATTCGGTCAGCCATCCAGCTTTGGATGGCGGCAATCTCCTCTTGCGAGAGGCCCTTGTCGCCCTGCGGCTTGATCTCGCCATTGCGGACATTGACCACCGCGATCTGGGTC
>JBFEXG010000350.1:0-2245 GCA_041546005.1 Paracoccaceae bacterium | reverse complement strand
CGATGCCGAGGTTCACATACATCCCGTCTTCAAGCTCTTTCGCGGCCCGCTCGGCCATCTGATTACGATCCCAGGGCATCAGACGGTCTCCTTCTTGCGGGTGGTGCGCTGTTCGATGCGCTTCTCATGCGCTCCTTGCACGATGCGGTGCACATAGATGCCGGGCAGGTGGATGTGGTCGGGGTCGATCGAACCGGTCGGCACGATCTCCTCGACCTCGACCACGCAGACCTTGCCGCACATGGCAGCGGGCGGGTTGAAGTTGCGGGCGGTCTTGCGGAAGACGAGGTTGCCCGTCGGATCCGCCTTCCAGGCCTTCACGATCGACAGATCGGCAAAGATGCCTTCCTCGAGGATATAGGTCTGGCCGTTGAAATCCTTGTGCTCCTTGCCCTCGGCGATCACCGTGCCGACACCGGTCTTCGTGTAGAAACCGGGAATGCCCGCGCCACCGGCGCGCATCCGTTCGGCCAGCGTGCCTTGGGGATTGAACTCAAGCTCCAGCTCGCCCGAAAGATACTGGCGCATGAACTCGGCGTTCTCGCCAACATAGGACGAGATCATCTTCTTCACCTGACGGGTCTGCAAAAGGATGCCGATCCCGAAATCATCGACGCCCGCATTGTTCGAGGCAAAGGTCAGATCCTTCGTGCCCGCATCGCGAATGGCGCTGAGAAGAAGTTCGGGAATGCCGCAGAGGCCAAAGCCGCCCGCCGCGATGAGCATTCCGTCGTGCAAAAGCCCGTCGAGGGCCTCCGCCGCAGAACCGTAGATCTTGTTCATGGGAGTCTCCGTTGACGTTTCGCTGCCCGTTGTTGCCAAGAGGGGGGCGGGAGTCAATCTCGGCCCGCCCCTGAAACGCTGTCAGAGTTATTTCTTCTTTGCCTTGGCAGCGGTTTTCTTGGCTGCGGGCTTTTTCGCGGCGGCCTTCTTGGCGGGGGCTTTCTTCTTTCCGCCCTTCGTCGCCTTCGCGTTGACAAGCTCGATTGCCATCTCTGCCGTCACGTCCGCCGGTTCGGTCCCCTTGGGCAGGGTCGCGTTGACCTTCTCCCATTTCACATAGGGCCCATAGCGACCGGCCATCACCACCATCGCGCCACCCGAGGGATGCTCGCCCAACTCCTTGAGTGGAGCCGCCGTCGCGCCGCCGCCACGGCGGCTCGCGGCCTTCTGCGCCAGAACCTCGACCGCCCGGTTCATGCCGATGGTGAAGACCTCGTCGGCGTCTTTGATGTTGGCATAGACGCTGCCGTGTTTCACATAAGGCCCAAACCGGCCGATCGCCGCTTCGATCATCACGCCATCGTCAGGGTGCGGCCCGATCTCGCGTGGCAGGTTGAGAAGCATCAGCGCCTTTTCAAGCGTCATGTCTGGGGCCGACCAGCCTTTGGGCAGGCTCGCCCTTGGCGGCTTGGGCGTATCTTCGGTCGCTTCGCCCCGCTGGACGTATGGCCCGAAGCGACCGTCGCGCAGGGTGATCGCATCGCCATCGTCATGGCCGAGCAAACGGCCATCGGGCGGGATTGCGCTGTCTTCCGCGCCCGGCGGGCCGAAGGGACGGGTATAGCGGCATTCGGGATAGTTCGAGCAGCCGATGAAGGCGCCACCCGAACGGGCCGTCCGCATCGACAGCCGCCCCTTGCCACAGGTCGGGCACAGCCGCGGATCGCTGCCATCCTCGGTCGGCGGGAAGAGGTGCGGCGCCAAAACTTCGTTGATCTTGTCCAGAACATCGGTGATCCGCAGCTCGGATGTCTCGGCCAGCGCCGCCGAGAAATCGCGCCAGAAGCGGCCCAGCACGTCCTTGTAGTCCGCGCCTCCCGCGCTCACCTCGTCGAGCTCGTCCTCGAGGCCCGCGGTGAAATCATATTCGACGTATCGGCGGAAATAGTTCGACAGGAAGGCGGTTACGAGCCGGCCCTTGTCCTGCGGGATCAGGCGGCCTTTGTCTTTGGTGACATAGTCGCGTTCTTGGATCGTCGTGACGATCGAGGCATAGGTCGAGGGGCGGCCAATGCCCAATTCTTCCATCCGCTTCACCAGCGTCGCTTCGGTATAGCGCGGCGGGGCTTGGGTGAAATGCTGCTCGGGGGTCACGGCGAGCTTCTCGGCCTTCTCGCCCTGCGCAAGCTGGGGCAGGCGGCCTTCATCGTCGTCGCCGTTATCGTCGCGGCCCTCTTCGTAGATCGCGATGAAGCCGTCAAATAGCACGACCTGACCCGTGGCGCGCAGGATCACCTGCTCG
>JBFEXG010000175.1:0-5286 GCA_041546005.1 Paracoccaceae bacterium | reverse complement strand
GATCCAAGAGATCCCGCACGGTAAAGAAATTGCCCAAGGACTTGGACATCTTCTTGCCCTCGACCTGCAGCATCTCGTTGTGGACCCAATAATTCGCAAAGCCCGCCTCGGGATGGGCGCAGGCCGATTGGGCGATCTCGTTCTCGTGGTGCGGGAATTGCAGATCGATCCCGCCGCCGTGGATATCGAAACTCGCACCCAAGAGCTCATAGCTCATGGCCGAGCACTCGATATGCCATCCCGGACGCCCGCGGCCCCAGGGGCTGTCCCAACCGGGAAGGTCGTCCGATGACGGCTTCCACAGGACGAAATCCATCGGGTCTTCCTTGAACGGCGCCACCTCGACCCGTGCGCCCGCGATCATATCGTCGACCGACCGCCCCGAGAGAGCGCCATAGTTCTGATAGGACCGCACGCGGAAAAGAACGTGCCCCTCCTTCTCATAGGCATGACCCTTGGCAATGAGGTCCGCGATCATCGCGATCATCTGGCCGATAAACGCCGTCGCCCGCGGCTCCTGATCCGGCCGAAGCGCCCCAAGCGCATCCATATCCGCGTGATACCACGAGATCGTCTCTTCGGTCCGCTCGGCGATCAACTCCTCAAGACTGCGCGGATCCCCCGCCGCCTTGCGTCGCTGCGCCTCGGCGTTGATCTTGTCATCTACGTCGGTGAAATTCCGGACATAGGTGACGTGATCCGCGCCATAGACATGGCGCAACAGCCGGTAGAGCACATCGAACACCAGAACAGGCCGCGCATTACCCAGATGCGCGCGGTCATAGACCGTCGGCCCGCAGACATACATCCGCACGTTTTCGGGATCGATGGGATGAAACTCCTCGACCTTGCGGCTTTTCGAGTTGCGCAGACGGATCGTCGTCATGGGTCCTCACACGGGGTTTTCGCCCGCGGGCTTAGCAACTTAACGTTAGAAGGGAAACGTGAAAGAGCGGCCCGCGACGAATGTCAGCAGGGAATAATGCAGCAGATAATGATGCACAGGCTCTTCATGGGCGCTGAATTAGCACGCGCCCCTTCCTACCGTCCAGCCTTTCTTTTGGCCGAAAATACTCCGGGGGTGAATGCGTCGCCAGACGCAGAGGGGGCAGCGCCCCCTCCCGCCCTTGTCAGCCATAACTCACCACTTCGATCTCGATCCCGTTTTCCTCGCGGAAATAGAACCGCCGTCCCGGCTCATAGTCGGCGTGGTTCACCGGCTCGTATCCAAGTGCCTTCACGCGCTCTTCCACCGCGTCGAGGTCATCGACCACAACCCCGATATGATTGAGCCCGCCACGCTGGCCATAGCTGTTGCCCGCCGCCGCCTGCTCGCCCGGCCCCGCATAGACCGCCAGATAGGTATCGGCCCCGCCCACATGGACACTGCGCCCCCCGTGGATCGCCGCCCCTTGCCAGCGCACCCGCCAGTCAAAAAGCTCGACCAGCATCGCCGCCGTGGCGTCAGGGTCGCGAACGGTCACGTTCAGATGTTCCAGTCTCGACATCGCCCTATCCTTTCAACCGCCGACCAAGAATTCGGCGCACCCGCCGCTCATCCCCCTCGTTTTCGATCCAGAGCCCACCATCGGCGCTCCATCCCAGACCGTCCCGCTCGATGAGCCGCTGGTCTCTCGGGGTCCTCACACTCACTTTCATCGCCTTCTCCTTTTCTTTTGAGGCGACTCGGGTTTTAATTTCTCAAGTCCACTTTAGATCAAGAGAAAATTTCATGACCCCCTCGCCCTCCGGCGGGCTGACAATCGGCGACCTGTCCGAGCGCACCGGCCTCGCCGTCTCCGCCATCCGCTTCTACGAAACCCACGGCATCCTCCACCCCGTTCGCAACACCGGGGGCCACCGCCGCTACGGCCGCGCCGACATCCGCCGTCTGTCATTTGTGATGATCGCCCAATCGATGGGCTTTGGCCTTTCCGAGATTGCCGGCTACATGGCCGACCTGCCCGCCCACCGCGCTCCGTCCAAGGCCGACTGGACACGAATCTCGGAGGACTTCCGCCAAAAAATCGACGCGCGCATCTCCCTGCTGCAATCGATGCGCGACAGGCTGGATGGCTGCATCGGCTGCGGCTGCCTCAGCCTTGAGACCTGCACCTTGCACAATCCATTGGACGAGGCCGCCAAAGGCGGCGCAGGGCCGCGCATCCTACGCGAGGGCTGATCCTCGGGGTGTTGACAGCGCCGCAATGGCGGTGTCTGCCTCGGCCCATGAAACTTGCACATAGACTCACGAATATCACCGGCGGCGGCTCGGATGGGTGGGAGGTCTTCCTCCGCGCCCGCCGGATGATCGCCAAGGGCGACAAGGTCATCGAACTCACCATCGGTGAACACGACATCCGCACCGCCCCGAATATCCTCGACGCGATGGATCGCGCCGCGCGCGCCGGTCACACCGGCTATGCGCTTGTGCCTGGCACCCAGGCGATGCGTGCCGCCGTGGCCAAACGGGTCGAAGAGCGCACCGGGGTTCCCACTGGCATCGACAATGTGCTCATCACCGCGGGCGGGCAAGCCGGCCTCTTTGCCGCCCATCACGCTGTCCTCGAAGAGGGTGATACCGCCCTCTACATCGACCCCTATTACACCACCTACCCCGGCACGATCCGCGCCGTGGGCGGGGTCCCCGTCGCCATCGAGGCGCGGTCGGAAGACGGTTTCCAGCCCCGCGCCGAGGAAATCGACGCCGCCGCACAGGCGACCGGCGCCAAATCCCTCATGATCAATTCGCCCAACAACCCCACCGGCGCCGTCTATTCCCGCGCCACGCTCGAGGCGATTGCCGAGGTCTGCAAGGCGCGGGATCTGTGGCTCATCACCGATGAGGTCTATGACGTGCAGGTCTGGGAGGGGGAACATATCAGCCCCCGCGCCCTGCCGGAGATGGCCGAGCGCACGCTGCTTGTCGGCTCCATGTCGAAAAGCCACGCCATGACCGGCAGCCGCATCGGCTGGATCGTCGGGCCGGAAGAGGCCATCGCGCATCTGTCCAACCTTGCGACCCACACCAATTATGGCGTTGCGGGTTTTGTGCAGGAAGCGGCCACCTATGCGCTTGGCCTCGGCAAATCGCCCGAGGTCGAGGTCGCGGCCCCCTTCCGTCGCCGCCAACTGATCGCGCTGGACCTTCTGGCGGGCCAGAACGTGGTGAAAGCCACGCCGCCGCAGGGGGCGATGTATGTGATGCTTGATATCCGGGCCACGGGGATGAGCGGTAACGACTTTGCCAACGCCCTTCTGGACGAGGAAAAAATTGCCGTCATGCCTGGCGAGAGCTTTGGCGCGGCAGCTGCAGGCCACATCCGCGTTGCCATGACCGTGGCCGACGAGGATTTCCGGGCGGCTCTCGGGCGCGTTCTGGCCTTTGCGGCCCGCAAAGCGTCTTGAAGCAAGTCCAATGCGGGGCTGTCACGGCCCCGCACAAAAGCGACACTCGGTCGCAAACAGGAAAGAATCCCCTTTCATTTCGGACGACGAAGCTTGGGCGTCTAACGCACGAAAGGGAGGTGCTCGCGTATGTCACCGGCGAGCAAAATCACGCTGATCCTGCGCACGATTGGGGCGCGGCGCGGCCGGGCGGCCCGCGGTCGACCGTAACCGGCGACTGGCTGCCATCGAATTCCCTTCTCATACAGGACCATCATGACCGACACGACTTCTCCGGACGCCACGCGTGCGTCCCGCCCTGCCCGTTCTGGCGGCCGCGCCGCCCGCACCGCCGCCCGCGCAGCCCCTTTGTCCGATTCCAAGCGCCCGATCCGCGCCGGCATGTCGGGCGGGACGTTCAAGCCGCTGACCGATGCGCAGGTACTGCGCATTCACGAGACCGCGCTCAGGGCGCTTGAGGAAATCGGCCTTGCGGACGCACCGCCCTCCGGCGTCGAAATCCTCACCGGCGCGGGAGCTGTTCTTGGCAACGACGGCCGCATCCGGTTCCCACGAGCGCTCGTTGAAGACATGCTGGCCATTGCCGCGCGCGACATCACCCTTTTCGGCCGTGATCCCAAGAATGATCTGCTCTTGTCGGGCACGCGCGTTCACTACGGCACGGCGGGCGCCGCCGTGAACATGGTCGATCCTTCGGGCCGCAACTATCGCGAGTCGACCGTGCAGGATTTGCACGATGCCGCGCGGATCACCGACCGGCTCGACAATATCCATTTCTTCCAGCGGGCGATGGTCTGCCGCGATATCCTCGATAACCGCGAGATGGACCTCAACTCGATCTACGCCTGCTGCGCTGGCACGATGAAGCATGTGGGCGTGTCCTTCACCGACCCCGATTTCACCGCCGATGCCTTCGAGATGCTGCACATGATTGCGGGCGGCGAAGAGGCATGGCGGGCGCGACCTTTTGTGTCGAACTCCAACTGTTTCGTTGTGCCGCCGATGAAATTCGCCACCGAGTCGTGCCGCGTGATGGAGAACGTGATCGCGGGCGGGATGCCGGTGCTTCTGCTTTCGGCAGGCATGGCGGGCGCGACAGCGCCCTCGACCATCGCGGGCGCGATCACACAAGCCGTGGCCGAGTGCCTCGCCGGTGTTGTCTACGTCAACGCGATCAAGCCGGGCCATCCGGCGATTTTCGGCACATGGCCCTTTGGCCTCGATCTGCGCACCGGCGCCATGACCATGGGCTCGGGCGAGCAGGCGCTCTTGACCTCTGGCGCCGCCCAGATGCACCAGTTCTATGGCCTGCCTGGCGGGGCCGCCGCTGGCGCCTCGGATTCCAAGCTGCCGGATATGCAGGCAGGATGGGAGCAGATGTGCTCGAACGTTCTGGCGGGACTTTCAGGCCTCAACATGACCTATGAGGCGGCGGGGATGCACGCCTCGCTTCTCGGCTTCTGTCACGAGAGCCTGATCCTCGGGAATGATATCATCGGCCAAGCCCTGCGCTGCGTGCGCGGGATCGAGGTGGATGACGAGACCTTGGCGCTTGAGCAAATGAAAGAGGTCTGCTTGGGCGGGACCGGCCATTACCTTGGCACCGAGGCGACGCTGAGCCGGATGGAGCAGGACCACGTCTATCCGCTGATGGGCGATCGCACCTCGCCCAAGGAATGGGCCGAGAAGGGCAAGCCTGACCTCATCGAGCGGGCAACGGCCCTGAAGGAGCGCATCCTCGCCGAACGCGCCGCCGCGCGGTTTGACCCGGCAACCGATGCTGCGATCCGCGAGAAGTTTCGCATTCACCTGCCGGCGTAGGGGGCTCTGCCCCCGGCCCTTCGGGCCTCCCCCGGAGTA
This sequence comes from Paracoccaceae bacterium, assembly GCA_041546005.1. Lineage (GTDB taxonomy): Bacteria > Pseudomonadota > Alphaproteobacteria > Rhodobacterales > Rhodobacteraceae > RFZI01. The sequence continues at coordinate 18 of JBFEXG010000175.1, read as the reverse complement.
TTTTTGGCCAAAAGAAAT
>JBFEXG010000361.1:0-2074 GCA_041546005.1 Paracoccaceae bacterium | reverse complement strand
TGCGGAAAAGATGGGGGCAGAATCCTTCCTTGTTGAAGAGATGGTGACCGGTGGCGTGGCCGAGCTTTTGATCGGCGTTGTGAAGGATCCGGCGCATGGATTCGTCCTGACAGTCGGGGCCGGTGGCATCCTCACCGAGATCATGGCCGATAGCGCCTCTTGCCTGATTCCCGCCTCGGACGAGACCCTCAATCAGTGTCTAAACAAGCTGAAAGTGGTCAAGTTGCTCGAGGGATTCCGAGGCAAGCCAGCGGCTGATCGCGCGGCGATCCTCAAGGCGATCCATGCGATCCAAGACTATGTGATTGCGAATGCGGGGTCTGTCGAGGAAGTTGAAGTGAACCCGCTGATCTGCACCCCCGATACGGCCATCGCGGTCGATGCGCTGATAAGGAGAGCGAAATGACCGATCCGATCAAGACCCGCCGTGAAGGCGCCATCCTCGAGGTGACCCTCGATCGCCCCAAGGCGAACGCCATCGACCTCAAGACAAGCCGCCTGATGGGCGAGGTCTTCCGCGATTTCCGGGATGACGAGAGCCTGCGCGTGGCGATCATCACCGCGGCGGGCGAAAAGTTCTTCTGCCCCGGCTGGGATCTCAAAGCTGCCGCCGATGGCGATGCGGTGGATGGAGATTATGGCGTTGGCGGTTTCGGCGGTCTGCAAGAGCTTCGCGGGCTCAACAAGCCGGTGATCGCGGCGGTGAATGGCATTTGCTGTGGCGGGGGCCTTGAGCTTGCGCTTTCGGCCGACATGATCCTTGCGGCCGAACACGCGACCTTTGCCTTGCCGGAAATTCGCTCGGGCACCGTGGCCGACGCCGCCTCGATCAAGCTCCCCAAGCGCATCCCCTATCATGTGGCGATGGATCTTCTGCTGACCGGGCGCTGGTTTGACGCCGAAGAGGCGCATCGCTGGGGCATCGTCAACCGGATCGTTCCGGCGGGCGATCTGATGGCGCAGGCGTGGGATCTGGCGCGGCTTCTCGAGAGTGGGCCTCCGCTCGTCTATGCCGCGATCAAAGAGATCGTACGCGATGCCGAGGATTCCAAATTTCAGGATGCAATGAACCGGATCACCAAGCGGCAGCTGGCCACGGTCGACCGGCTCTATTCCTCCGAGGATCAGCTTGAGGGCGCACGCGCCTTTGCTGAAAAACGCGATCCTGTCTGGAAGGGCAAATAGCTAGAGCTTTCTGAAAAGCGCGACGAAGGCGGTATCACGGGCATGTTCGCCGGTGTTGTTTTCGCCATAGATTGCCGCTTCGGGCAGGGCAAGATCCGCGATTTTCCCATGAATAGAGTCTAGTTTGGCCTTGAAGCCTGCCTTCTCAAAGTGCTTGGCGTTGATCGACAGGGCAAAGCGCGCGCCCGGTGCCGCCACCCGCAGAAGTTCGTCAATCGCCTCGGGGCCGACATGGCCGAGGGTAAAGGTTCCGGCGCTTACGATCCCGTCATAGGTGCCATCGGGCACATCAAGTCGCTGGGTAACGTCTCCTTCGAAAAGCCGTCTGTAGATCCTCTTTTTGCTCGCGACCACCAGCATATCGGGCGAAATGTCGGTGCCGTCGATGGGGCCGATACCAAGATCACCGAGGAACTTGGCCACAAGGCCGGTGCCGGCTCCAACATCCAGGATATTCCCCGCCCCGCCACTCTGCCGATAAAGCTCGGCGATGACCGCAGGCATCCGATAGTCCATGTCCTGGGCGAAGGTCTTGTCATAGGTTTCGGCCCATGCGGAATAGATGCGCCTGTTGTCGTCGGGCGTTTCAATGGAATAGGCAGCTTCGAGATCGGGTGTGTTTTGTGTCATGCGCAGATGCTGCAGGTTCGCCGTGGCCTGTCAACTGCCCTTGCATCGCGCGCTGCCGCCAGACATGACTAGGCCATGACCAAGACACTACTCTCCATCGGCCACGGCTATTCGGCACAAGGCCTTGCGGATCGCCTTTTGCCGCAGGGCTGGCGGATTATCGGGACCACCCGCTCGCCGGAAAAGGCGGAGGCTCTGCGCGCGGCGGGGATCGAGCCGCTGATCTGGCCCGGCGAAGATCTGGGCCCGGCCATCGGCG
>JBFEXG010000137.1:0-6556 GCA_041546005.1 Paracoccaceae bacterium | reverse complement strand
GCCGGTTCGCGCCCCGTTCAAAACCGATTGGGGCGGCTATTCCAGCTATGTCGCCGATCCCGAGGGCCACCTTTGGGAATTCGCCTATAATCCGTTCTCGCCTCTGAACGCCGAAGGCCACATCGCATGACCATCTCCGCCTCGGAACTGGCCTTCTACGGCTTCGGGATCTTCCTTCTCTTCATCACCCCCGGCCCCGTCTGGGTGGCGCTCATTGCCCGCGCGCTTTCGGGCGGCTTTGCCGCCGCATGGCCGCTTGCGCTGGGCGTGACGCTCGGCGATCTCGTCTGGCCCTTCCTCGCCATCCTTGGCGTGACATGGATCCTCTCGGTCTATGGCGATTTCCTCGAGCTTATGCGCTGGGTGGCAACGGCGACCTTCCTCGTCATGGGCTATCTCGTGATCCGCGCCGCGGGAAAACCGATCGACAAGAACAGCCACCTCACCCGCCCCGGCAAATGGGCGGGTTTCCTCGCCGGCCTTGCGGTGATTGTGGGCAACCCAAAGGCGATCCTCTTCTACATGGGGATGCTGCCCGGCTTCTTTGATGTGACCCAGCTGACATGGCCCGACATCGCCGCCATCTGCGCCGTGTCGATGGTTATTCCCTTCGTCGGAAACCTCTGCCTCGCGCTCTTCGTCGACCGCGCCCGCCGCCTTTTGAAGTCGCCTGACGCGCTGCGCCGGATGAACCAGACTGCGGGCGTTCTGCTGATCGGCGTGGGTCTCGTGATCCCCTTCCTCTAGCCACAAAATATAGGGGTTTCGCCGTGACATTCCCGGCGCTTTCCCCTATATTTTGCCGACTGACACCAAGGTGAGACCGCATGTCTGAAGACGCACTCAATATGGCCGAATATGGCGCAGATTCCATCAAAGTTCTCAAGGGCTTAGAGGCTGTCCGCAAACGCCCCGGTATGTATATCGGCGATACCGATGATGGCTCGGGCCTGCACCACATGGTTTACGAGGTCGTCGATAACGGCATCGACGAGGCTCTGGCCGGCCACGCCGACTATGTGACCGTCAAGATTCACGCCGATTCCTCGGTTTCCGTGCGCGACAACGGCCGCGGCATCCCGGTCGATATGCATAAGGGAGAGGGCGTCTCCGCCGCCGAGGTCATCATGACCCAGCTGCATGCGGGCGGCAAATTCGACCAGAATTCCTACAAGGTTTCCGGCGGCCTGCATGGCGTTGGCGTCTCGGTGGTCAACGCCTTGTCCGAATGGCTCGAACTGCGCGTCTGGCGCAACGGCAAGGAACATTTCGCCCGCTTCGAACATGGCGACACGGTCGAGCATCTGCGCGTGGTGGGCGACGCCAATGGCGAAAAGGGGACCGAGGTCCGCTTTCTTGCCTCGACCAAGACCTTCTCGAACCTCGACTTCATCTTCGAAACGCTCGAACGCCGCCTGCGCGAGCTGGCCTTCCTCAATTCCGGCGTGCGGATCATCCTTGAAGACGAACGCCCCGCCATCCCGCTAAAATCCGAGCTCTTCTACGAGGGCGGCGTGCGCGAGTTTGTCCGCTATCTAGACCGGTCCAAACATCCGGTGATGCAAGACCCGATCTTTATGACGGGCGAGCGCAACGGCATCGGCGTCGAAGTCGCCATGTGGTGGAACGATAGCTACCACGAGACAGTTCTGCCCTTCACCAACAACATTCCCCAGCGCGATGGCGGCACCCATATGGCCGGTTTCCGCGCCGCGCTGACCCGCACGATCAACAGCTACGCCCAATCGAGCGGCATCGCCAAGAAAGAGAAGGTCGATTTCACAGGCGATGATGCCCGTGAGGGCCTCACTTGCGTTCTTTCGGTCAAGGTGCCCGATCCCAAGTTCTCGTCGCAGACGAAAGACAAGCTCGTCTCGTCCGAAGTCCGCCCCGCGGTGGAAAACCTCGTTGGCGAGAAACTGGCCGAATGGTTCGAGGAAAACCCCGCGCAGGCCAAAACCATCGTTGGCAAGATCATCGAAGCCGCGCTCGCCCGCGAAGCCGCCCGCAAGGCGCGCGAACTGACCCGCCGCAAAACGGCGATGGACGTGAATTTCCTCGCCGGCAAGCTCAAGGATTGTTCCGAGAAAGACCCCTCGAAGACCGAGGTCTTCCTAGTCGAGGGCGACAGTGCCGGCGGCTCGGCCCAAACCGGCCGTGATCGCCGGACCCAAGCCGTTTTGCCCCTGCGCGGCAAGATCCTCAACGTCGAGCGCGCGCGGTTTGACCGGATGCTGGGCAGCCAGGAGATCGGTAATCTTGTCATGGCGCTCGGAACTGGCATCGGCCGGGATGAGTTCAATATCTCAAAGCTGCGCTACCACAAGATCGTCATCATGACCGACGCCGACGTGGACGGCGCGCATATCCGCACGCTTCTTCTGACGTTCTTCTTCCGGCAGATGCCCGAGCTGATCGAGGGCGGCTATCTCTATATCGCCCAGCCGCCGCTTTATAAGGTCGCCCGAGGCAAATCCGAGGTCTATCTCAAGGATCAGGCTGCGCTTGATGACTATCTGATCCAGCAGGGTATCGAAGGCGCAGTGCTGCGCCTTGGTTCGGGGTCTGAAATCGCCGGCGCCGATCTCTTGCGCGTTGTGGATGAAGCGCGTCAGCTTCGCCGCGTCATTGATGCCTTCCCGACCCACTATCCCCGCCACATCCTCGAACAAGCCGCCATCGCCGGTGCCTTTGTGCCCGGCGCAGTCGATGCTGACCTTCAAGGCGTGGCTGACAAGGTCGCCAAACGGCTCGACCTTATCGCGCTCGAATACGAGCGCGGCTGGCATGGCCGGATCACCCAAGATCACGGCATCCGACTCGCCCGCATCCTGCGCGGCGTCGAAGAGGTCCGCACGCTGGATGGCCCGATGCTTCGCTCTGGCGAGGCGCGGCGCACCGGCAGCTTTACCCGCTCGCTGCAAGAGGTCTATGAGACCCCGGCAACGCTGGTCCGCAAGGATCGCAGCCAGCTGATCCACGGGCCGCTCGATCTTTTGAAGGCGATCCTTGCCGAGGGCGAAAAGGGCCTCACGCTTCAGCGCTATAAGGGCCTTGGCGAGATGAACCCCGAACAGCTTTGGGAAACCACCCTCGATCCCGATGCCCGCACGCTCCTTCAGGTCAAGGTTGACGACGTGACCGAGGCCGACGACCTCTTTACCAAGCTGATGGGCGACGACGTCGAGCCGCGGCGCGAGTTTATCCAGACCAACGCGCTCAACGTCGAGCACCTCGATTTCTGATCCGGCGGCCTTCCGCCGAACCGAACAGAGCCGGTTGCAGGAATTGCAGCCGGCTCTATTCATTTAGGCAAGGAGATCTTCATGCCCCACATTCCCCGCCGCGCCTTCATCCTTTCCGGCCTTGCCGCGCTTGCCGCCTGTAGCCGCAAGCCTGAAGTGGCCGACACCCCGGCCAACGCCCCGCTCTATCCCGGCGAAACCCCACAGCTCCGCGCCCTGATCAACCACTACGCCGATCTCTATGACCTCCCGCGCAGCCTCGTGCACCGCGTCGTTCAGCGCGAGAGCAACTACAATCCCGCCGCCCATCACCGCTCCTACTATGGCCTCATGCAAATCCTGCCGCAGACAGCGGCGACTATGGGCCACAGCGGCCCGGCATCCGAGCTGTTCGATCCTGACATCAATCTGCGCTACGGCGTGAAATACCTGCGCGGCGCATGGCTCGTGGCGGGCGGCGATGCCGATGCGGCGATCGGCTGGTATGCCCGCGGCTATTATTTCGAGGCCAAGCGCCTCGGGCTCTTGAAGGAAACCGGTCTGATCTAGCGCTTCATCCGACCGAATACGAGCGGTGCGCCAAGGATCACCAGAAGGATCCGCAAGAGGTGCATCACCGAGACGAAGGCCACGTCCTGTCCCATGGCGAGGGCTAGAAGTGACATCTCGGTGAGGCCACCTGGCGAATAGGCGAGGAAAATCTGGCTCGGATTTGCTCCGGTCAGCTCTGCCGCGACGAAAGCAAAGGCGACGGCGACGAGCAGCATCCCGAGGGACGAGAGCGCCCCAAGGCTCAAATCCTTGCCCACTTCGCGGAAGGTCGCCCCGAGAAACCGGCAGCCGATCACCGTCCCCAAAACCACCTGCGCCATGACGATAACCAGCGTCGGCGGTGCGGTCTCGACCACCTCGCCCAGATGCAGCGCCGCACTCAGGAGCATCGGCCCGAGCATATTCGGCGCGGGCGCGCGCAAAAGCTTGCCAAACGGCACACCCAAGACAGCGCAGCCCCCGAGCCAAAGCCAGTCCTCCAGCGTCAGAACATCCATCGCGATCCACGGCCGCCCCCCGTTCCCGCCGGGGCGCACGCCGAGGACGAAGCCATAGAACATGCCCACGCAGGTGATCACTACGAGGATCCGGCTCGCGTGCGCCAGCGCGATCCGTCGTTCATCGCCGCCCGCCGCTGTGCCGAGGATCAGCATATCGTTAAGGCCCCCGGGCATGGCCGAGAAATAGGCAGTTACCGGATCGTATCCAGCGACCCGACGATAGATGAAGATCGACACCGCCGCCGCCGTGGCGAGGAACGGGATCATGATTGCAAGGGTCACGCCCCAGTCGCCGAGATGGGCAAAAACGCTACGGTTGATGGCCGCGCCCAGCATCACGCCGATGATCGGGATCACAACGGGCAGAAGCGCCAGTGGCCCCGCAACCGGCAAGCCGATGATCGACGCAATCGTCGTCGCGATCATCGGGCCGAGCATCCAAGGGAGCGGCATCCCGATCCAATTGGCGAGATAGCCCGCCGCGCCGCCAATCAGGAGCGCAAGGGCGATCCGCGCGACCTTAGGCATCCGCCACCCGGCCCAAATGCCGCTCGCCCCGTTTCTTGGCGAGCGCGATCTGCTTTTGCCGCTCGCGGAAGCGGGCTTTGTCGGCCTCGCTCGTCTCGTCCGCGCAATGGTGGCACGAGACGCCCTCTTCAAACTCGGGTCGCGCCTTGTCTTCCGGCAGGATCGGGCGGCGGCAGGCATGGCAAAGCTCGTGCGGCCCTTCGGCCAGGCCATGGCCGACCGAGACCCGCCCGTCGAAGACGAAACACTCGCCGTGCCAAAGGCTTTCCTCCTGCGGCACCTCTTCGAGGTATTTCAGAATTCCGCCCTTGAGGTGGTAGACCTCACTAATCCCCTGCGACATCAGATAGTTGGTCGATTTCTCGCACCGAATTCCACCGGTGCAGAACATGGCGATCCGCTTGTTGCCAAAGCGATCCTTGTTGGCCTGCCACCAGGCCGGAAACTCGCGAAAGCTCTTGGTCTCGGGATCGACGGCGCCTTCGAAAGTACCGATGGCAAACTCATAATCGTTGCGCGTATCGATCACCGCCACATCGGGCGATGAGATCAATTCATTCCACTCCTGTGGTGAAACATAGTGCCCAACGGCGGCGCGCGGATCGACGTCGGGCTCGCCCATCGTCACGATCTCTTTCTTCAGGCGCACCTTCATCCGCCCGAAGGGCTGATCGCTTGCCGCGCTTTCCTTCCAGTCGAGATCGGCACAGCCGGGCAGGGCGCGGATATGCGCAAGCACCGCATCAATCCCCTCGCGGCTTCCCGCGATGGTCCCGTTGATCCCTTCCTTCGCCAGAAGAAGCGTGCCGGTCACGCCCTTCGCCTCGCACAGCGCCAGAAGCGGCCCCCGCAGGGCGGCAGGATCGGAAAACGGGGTGAAGTGATAGAGCGCAGCGACGGTATACATAGTTGCGGCATATGCCCGCCTGCGCGGGCTGGCAAGCCTCCGGCCCCTTTTCCTGCCCCAGTTTCCTTCCTATGGTCCGCCCCAACTGAAGGAGCCCGCCATGAACCCCGCCACTCACGCCCTGATCGTCATCGACGTGCAAAACGATTTCTGCCCCGGTGGCGCTTTGGCGGTGGGGGGCGGCGACGAGATCGTGGCGCCGATCAATGCGCTGATGGACCAGTTCGCCGTCACTGTCCTGACCCAAGACTGGCACCCCAAGGGCCATTCCTCTTTCGCCTCGTCGCATGAAGGCGCGGCACCCTTTTCGACCGTGCAGATGCCCTATGGCGAACAGACCCTTTGGCCCGACCACTGCATCCAAGGCACCGAAGGCGCGGCTTTTCATCCCGATCTCCGCACCGATGCCGACCTCATCATCCGCAAGGGCATGAACCCCGCGATCGACAGCTACTCCGCCTTCTTCGAAAACGACCGGACAACGCCCACCGGCCTCGAGGGCTATCTCCGCACCCGCGGCATCACCACGCTGACACTCGTGGGCCTCGCCACCGATTTCTGCGTGGCCTATTCCGCCATCGACGCCGCCCGCCTCGGCTTTGCCGTCACCGTCCGCGCCGACCTCTGCCGCGCCATCGACCTCGGCGGCAGCCTCGCCGCAATGACGACCGAGATGATGGCCGCCGGTGTCACCCTCGCCTGACACACTTGCCAGCGCCCGCGCCGAAGTGATCTAACGTCTCAAACAACCCGGAGCCGTCATGGTCGATATCGCAACCCGCGTCTGGAACCATAAGTGGAAGATCGACCCGATCGTCCGCTCG
>JBFEXG010000040.1:0-13074 GCA_041546005.1 Paracoccaceae bacterium | reverse complement strand
TTCCGGCTCATCGAAGGGAATGACAACAAGGATGGGCCCGAAGAATTCTTCCTGCGCGATGCGCATGTCGGGGCGGACATCCTTGAAGATCGTCGGCGGCATGAAGAAGCCGCTCGTTCCCCCGATCCGGCTCCCGCCCATGACCAGCGTGGCGCCTTCGGCCACACCCGCGGCGCAGAGCGCTTCAACGCCAGCAAGCTGTTTGGCATTGATAAGCGGTCCCATGTCAGAACCCTCGATGCCCGGGCCAACCTTGCGGGCAGCGGCCAGCTCGGCCACGCGCGCCACGAGGCGGTCGTGCAGGCTGCGGTGAACAATCAGGCGCGAACCGGCAGAACAGATTTGACCGGCATGATGGAAGATCCCGCGCGCAACGCTTTGGGCGGTGCGTTCGAAATCTGCATCGCCATAGACGATAGCGCCCGATTTGCCGCCAAGCTCCATCACGCAAGGGATCACGCGCTCGGCCGCGGCCCGCAGGACGCTCTTGCCGGTGGCGACCGAGCCGGTGAAAACGATGTGGTCGATGTCGCTGTGCGAGGCCAGCGCAGCACCGGCTTCGGCGCCGTAGCCGCAGACGATATTGACGGCGCCGGCGGGAACGCCGGCCCGCTCGCAGGCCTCGGCGAAGAGGCAAAGGCTGAGCGGCGAGTCTTCGGGCGACTTCAGGACCACGGTATTGCCGGTCACCAGAGCGCAGGCAATCGAGCGCGCCCCGACCGGCAGGGGGCCATTCCACGGAACGATCTGCGCCGAGACGCCAAAGGGTTCGTGAGTGGTGTAGTCTATATAGCCTTCTCCTAATGGGATCTGGCGGCCTTCGAGTTTGTCGGCGAGGCCCGCATAATAGCCTAGGTAGCGCTGTGTCAGAGCCACCTCTGCGCGGCCCGCAGCGATGGTCTTGCCATTGTCGTGGCATTCCACGAGCGCGATCTCTTCCACGAGGTCTCCAAGATGGCGCGAGATTTCGAGAAGCAAGTCACCCCGCTTGTGCGGCCTCACATCGCGCAGCACCCGGCTGTCAAAGCAGCGCCGCGCCGCGGCCACGGCCCTGTCGATATCGCCCGCACTGCCCCGAGCGATCTCGGCTATCTTCTGGCCGGTTGCGGGATCGGTAACATCGATACGGCGGCCGTCCTCACCATCAACCCAAGCCCCATCGATATAGTTTTGCCAATACGGGCGGATTGCGGTGCTCATCCGGACGGCTCCTTCGTGAAAAACATCCTTTGACGCGTCTGCACGAAAGCTAGGCCATCGGCGAATGCCAATAAAGGATTAGGTGATGTCTAGGCCGTATGCGGCGGGGCAATAATGCTGAGGCGGCATAAACCTAGACCTAGCTTGCATTGGTCGGCCTCGAGGCTCTAGGCCAGATTGGTGCCATCAGCTCTGCAAAGCTAGAGAGGCGAGCCCTTGCAACCTAAAGCTCCAAATCGAGTTGCCGTGCTCGGTCTCATGCTGGAAAGCAATACCTTTGCGCCAGTCATCACCGAAGAAGATTATCTCAAACGTGTCTATCTCGTTGGCGAGGAGATCACACGCGATCTGAGAAGCTCTGACCCCAAGCTGCCGACCGAAATTCGCGGCTTCTCTGCCGAGATGGATGTGCTTGTCAGTTGGGAGCTTGTTCCGATCCTTGTCGGTCTGGTCGAGGCCGGCGGCCCGATCGACCACGAGTTCTTCCAAAGCTCGCTTGACGAGATGCGGCGGCGTCTGGAGGCGGCGATGCCGCTGGATGGCGTCTATATCTCCAACCACGGCGCAATGACCACAACGCAGGATTTAGATCCGGACGGCACGATCTTTGCGATGGTGCGCGAGGTTGTCGGTCCTGATGTCCCGGTCGTCGCGACGCTGGATCTGCATGGCAATGTCTCGGAGCGGATGGTCGGGGCGGTGGACATGATCGTTGCCTATCAGACCAACCCCCATGTCGATATGCTCGAGCGAGGCCGTGACGCAGCCCGCGCGATGCGCGAAATGTTTGCCGGCATGCGCCCCGAAGTTGCTTTCCGTCGGATGCCGCTGGTGCCGCCAACCGTAACCCTCCTGACCGAGGTCGGCCCCTATGCCGATATCATGAACTTCGGCCAGAGCTTTGTTGGCGAGGAAATTGTGAATGTCTCGATTCTTGGCGGTTTCGTCTATAGCGATACCGCCAAGAACGGCCTTGCCATCATCGTGTCGGGCCGCAATCACGACGGCAGGGCCGCCGAGGTCGCCGACCGGATCGCCCAGCGCGCCTGGGACGAGCACCTCCGTTTTGTGCCGGTGCTGACCCCGCTCGATACGGCTGTGGCGCGGGTTATGGAGGTCATCGAAAATCCCGCACTTGAGCCGGTGATCCTTGCCGATGTGGCCGACAATCCCGGCGGCGGCGGCGGTGGCAATACGATGTGGATTCTTGAGGCGCTGCACAAGGCTGGGGCCCGGGACGTCTATGTCGGCATCATCACTGATCCCGACCTGGCCGCCGAAGCGACGGCGCTGGGCACCGGGGTTCGTTTTACCGCCCAGTTCAATCGCAATGTCGAAACCGAGTTCGCAAAGGGCTTTGCCGCCGAGGCCACTGTCGTCGCGATCCGCGATGGTGACTGCGTCGGGCGCAAGGGCTTTTACGCCGGACGGCGGATGAACCTTGGGCCTTCCGTGCTTCTCGATATCGACGGGATATCTGTGGTCGTCATCTCGATCCGCACCCAATGCGCCGATCCGATGTTCCTTGAGATGATGGGGCTCGATATCTCCAAAGCGCGGGCCGTCATGGTCAAGTCGCGCGGGCATTTCCGGGCCGGGTTTATCGATTTCTTCAAGTCCTCGCAGGTCATCGAGGTTGATGCCATTGGCCTGACCTCGCCGATGCTCAAGCGGTTCCCCTTCCGCAACCTGCCGCGGCCGGTCTTCCCGATTGACGAAGAGACCGAATGGCATCCGGCAAAAGACGCCTGATCTCGGCCGCCCCTGCGGGGGCACCGGCACAGCAAATGAAAAAGGCCCGGGCAGAAGCTCGGGCCTCTTCTTTGAGGGAGCACCTTTTGGCGGGCGCCTATTCTTCCAAGACGAACTCGTCGATCATCACGTTCATTCCCGCAAGAAGGCCGCCATCCACCGGAAGCGCAACGCCGGTGATATAGGACGCGTCGTCCGAGGCCAGGAACGAGACAGCTTTGGCGATATCCTCGGGTTCAGCCACGCGGCCGAGGGGATACCATTTCGAGAGCTTCTCAAAGATCTTCGGGTCGCGCTCCTGACGGATCTTCCAGGTGATCGCGTCGGTGCGGACCGAGCCGGGCAGGACGATGTTGCAGCGGATGCCGTCTTTGCCATATTCGCTGGCGACCGACTGGGTGAGGTTGACCAGCGCGGCCTTGGCGGCGCTATAGGCTGGATTGCCGAAGTAGCGCGAGCCGTTGACCGAACCGATATTGACGATCACCCCGCCACCACGCTTCTGCATCCGGGGCAGCATCGCGCGCATGCAGTGGTAGGTGCCATTGAGGTTGATATCGATTTCCTTGTGCCACATCTCAAGGCTGATGCGCTCAAGGTCGCCAGCTTCACTGTAGGCGGCGTTGTTAACGAGGACATCGATCTCGCCAAGCTCGGCTTCGCATTGGTCGATGGCAGCAGTCGCCGAGTTCATATCAGAGATGTCGCCTTGGGTTGCGAAGGCAACGCCTCCCGCAGACTTGACCAATTCAGCGGTTTCGCGCGCGCCTTCGAGGTTGCGGTCGATAATCGCGATCACGGCTCCTTCACTGGCGAGGCGGAGGCTAATGGCGCGTCCAATGCCGTGTGCTGCACCGGTGACCAGAACCGTGACTCCTGCGTGTTTGCTCATAGGTCTTCCTTTTCAGATGGTTTGTGAAATCCAGTCGAGAGACTCGAGCCGGATATGGCCGTAGTTGTAGAAAGAAATGCGATCGGCTCCGGCCGCTCGTGCGGCGTTGACGCTGGCGCCCAGATCATCGGGGCCAGAGGCGTTGGGCCAGGAGGGACGGAAGATAAAGCCGATGTCGGCCGAGGCGCCGGCGGTCTGCCGGACCCAATCGATATCGCGGGCGATGGCCTCGGGGCCGTTTTGATAGGCCGGGACTTCGAGGCGGTCAGCCGCCACAGACAGGGCGGCCAGATCGCTGCCTTCACGCCAGCACAGTTCATTCGGCGTCTGCGTTGTCGGGATGATCGACAGTGGCGTTGCAGACGGCAACGCTGCGCGAACCTCCTCAACCAGCGTGGTCACAGTCGCCGCTCGGCAGGCATGGAACGCCTTCCAATCCGGATCAACGACCGGATTGATCTGAGGCTGGCTGCCATCGGTGAAAAAGCGATCGAGGTCGGCGCGTGCCTGTCGGGCGAGGGCGTCCGCATCAAGCCCCGCCGCAGCCGCCCGTGCGTTGCAAGCCGGACAGAAACAGGCTTCCAGAAGAACCTCGATCCCCGTCGACAGCTCGACCAATTCGAACTCGTGGTGATGCCCGTGCCGGTAGGTCTGAAAGCCAGGGGTTTCGATGGCGATCTCGTCGATCCGGGGCTGCGCGGCCAGATCTTCGCACAGACGGGTCAGATAGGTGCGCACTTCGGGCTGGGAAGGACAAAGCGAATTGATCAACGGATCGCCAAACGGGGTCTGGCAACACAGATCGGGCGCCGAGGCACCAAGCCTTGAATTGTGCAGTCCAACGGTCCAACTGGTGACGTGGAAATCCTCTCCATGACGCGCGAGTTCTGCCAAAGCATCATACTCTTCGACGATCTTGGCGGCGCGGGGTGCCAACCGCCCGTATTTTTCAGAGGCTGGTTTGAAGTAGACGGTGCCATCCTCAGGGAACCAGACCTTGCCGCCCGGGGCATGCGGGCGCAGGAATTTCCCGGCGTGATAGGAGGTGGCCAGCGAAACTCCATTCAGGCCCGCATCCCGCAACCTGCCCAGCACTGTCTCAGCACCTTCGTCCCGCAGATCCCAAGCGTAGACATACATTGTACGCAGGTCGGTTTCAGCCATTGGGTGGCCTCCTCATGGCATCTTCACCGTATAGTGGTCGTTTCAAGTATCTGGCGCCAATGCAGGGGCGGCATGGTCGCATTCGATCCTTGCATTCGTGCCTGCCCGGTCGGAGACACTATACATTCTATAACAAAGTTTCGGGCGCGCTTCGGCGCCTGATTGCAATTGTATGGAAAGGTTGGACTGATGAAGAATATCATCGTCACTGGCGGTAGCGGCAAGGCGGGGCGTGCCGTGTGCCGCTATCTGGTTGAAGCGGGCTACAACGTCCTGAACGTCGATCAGCAGCCCTCGTCCGATCCGGTGTGCCCAACCCTGCGGGTTGATCTGACCGACTTTGGCCAAGTGATGGATGCCTTCCAGTGGTCTGGCGGCAAGGATCATCCGTTCCGCGGTTTCCGCAAGGCTGACGCGATTGTTCACCTTGCTGCAATTCCTGCGCCGGATCTGATGCCCGAAGAGGTTACCTTCCGGGTCAATATTACAAGCACCTACAACGTGTTCGACGCCGCCATCCGCGCCGGCATTAAGCGCGTGGTATGGGCTTCGTCGGAGACAACCCTCGGCCTGCCGTTCAGCCCAGACAATCCCCCCGCCTATGCGCCGGTGGACGAAGATCACCCGATGCGCCCCGAGAGCGGCTATTCGCTGTCCAAAGATCTAGGGGAAGAGATGGCCCGCCAGATGGCCCGCTGGAACCCCGACATGACCTTTGTCGGCCTGCGGCTGTCCAATGTCATGGAGCCGCAGGACTACCAGCGATTCGAAGGTTGGCAGGATACGCCACGTTTCCGCGAGTGGAATCTCTGGGGATATATCGATGCCCGCGATTGTGCGCAGGCGGTCGAGAAATCGCTCCACGTGGAAATGACCGGTGCCGACCACTTCATTATCGCCAACGCCGACACGGTCATGCACCGCGACAGCGCCGATTTGATGGCGGAAGTCTTCCCCGATGTGCAAATCCGGGGCGATCTCAAGGGGACGGAAACTCTGTTGAGCATCGAGAAGGCCCGGCGGGTGCTTGGTTATGAGCCGAAGTATTCCTGGCGAAATCAGTAGGTTATACCGCAGTCCATTCTCCCATAACTCCCGGGACTGCTACTGCGCCTCCATTTGGAGGCGCATTTTTTTTGGCTCCCGCGGCCTGCTATGCCTGCAGCATATACCGTCATGCGATTAATCGATTTCTACAAACAGAAGATGGGAAGCATCCTCTTGGGGCGAAGTCGGCCGTCCGAAGCCGATTTAATGAATATCGCGTCCAACTTCTCAACAGGAGAACCAGTCAATGTCCCATGCCTTTCGTACGGTAACGGCTGCTGCGGCCCTCGCTGCCGGTCTTGCCAGCTACGCGTCCGTGGCTTTCGCCGCCGACGCCGTCGTCGATTTCACCGTTGCTGAATACAGCTCCAAAACCGGCCCGTTCTTCGAGCAGGTCGCTCGCGACTTCGAAGCCGCCAACCCCGGTATCAAGATCAACGTCGAAGTTGTTCCGTGGGATACGCTCCTGCAGCGTCTGACCACCGACATCGCCGGCGGCAGCGCCCCCGACATCTCGATCATCGGCACCCGCTGGCTGCTCGACTTCGCTGAGCAGGGGATCGCCGAGCCGGTCGACGCTTATCTGACCCCGGAATTCAAGAGCACCTTCATCGACACCTTCATGGCTCCGTCGGTCATGGATGGCCAGATCATGGGTCTTCCGGTTGCTGCCTCGGCTCGCGCGATGATGGTCAACCTTGACCTTTACGAGCAGGCCGGTGTGACCCCGCCGACCAACTGGGATGAGTTCTACAACGCCTCCAAGGCGATTGCGGCTCTGCCCGATGTCTTCGGCTTTGGCCTTCAGGGCAAAGAGATCGAGACCGACGCCTACTTCTACTACTCGCTCTGGACCCATGGCGGCGACATCCTCAAAGCCGATGGTTCGAGCGGTCTCGACACCGCTGAAGCACTTGAGGCGGTCCAACTCTACAAGCAGATGATTGACGAAGGTCTGACCCAGCCGTCGCCGACCAACTACACCCGTGAAGATGTCTTCAACCTCTTCAAGCAGGGCCAGGTTGGCACCATCTTCACCTTCCCGATGCTGATCCCGCAGATCAAGGCAGAGGCGCCGGATATGCACTACGCCGTTCTTCCCTTCCCGGAAGGCAGCGCCAAGGCGACCTACGGCGTGACCGACACGATGATGCTGTTTGCAGATTCGGATGTGAAAGCTGAGGCCTGGAAGTTCATCGAGTTTGCCTACCAGGACCAGTATCGCGAGCAGTTTGATCTTGGCGAAGGCTTCCTGCCTGTGACCAAGAACATTGCCGCTCTCGATTACTTCACCTCTGATCCGGACGTTGCCGGCTTTGCTGCGGGCCTGCCCTACGCCAAGTTCGCTCCGACCATCGCCAACTGGGAAGAGATTGCCGACGTCACCGTCCGCACTCTCCAGCAGATCTATCTCGGCGATGTTGATCCGGCAGCTGGTCTGCAAGATGCTGCCGCACAGATCAACAAGATCCGCGGCAAGTAATTAAATTCTGAGCGGAGCGCCGGCGACGGCGCTCCGTCTGTTCGTGGGCACTCCCATCGGCCCCACAGTGCTAGGTTCGGAAAGCAGGAAGAAACCGGATGCAGAAATCTGTCGCCTACTTCATGATATTTCCGAGCCTCTTGCTCGCTGTGAGCATTATTGGCTACCCGATTATCGATCTCGGTTGGACCTCTCTGCAAGAAGTCAGCCGCTTCGGGCAGCTCCGCGGATTTACCGGCCTCGACAACTTTGTCGAAGTCTTCGAAGACCCCCTGTTCTGGGGGTCACTCTACCGGACCGGAATCTGGACCCTCGCCGTCGTTGGCGGAACCCTTTTGATCTCCATGCCGGTTGCTCTCGTCCTCAATGATGATTTCTACGGTCGCGGCATTGCGCGAGTGATCGTCATGTTGCCTTGGTCGATCTCGCTGACCATGACCGCCGTTGTCTGGCGCTGGGCGCTCAATGGGCGCTCGGGCCTGCTCAACGCAACGCTGATGGATGTGGGGCTCATCGATCAACCGATCGAATGGCTTGCTACGGCAGGCATGGCCTTTACCGTCGAGATTCTCGTCGGCATCCTCGTCTCGATCCCGTTCACCACCACGATCCTGCTCGGCGGCCTGTCGTCCTTACCGCAGGACGCCTACGAGGCAGCTGTCGTCGATGGCGCCTCCGGCTGGCACCAGTTCCGCTACATCACGGTTCCGCTGATGAAGCCCTTCATCAATATCGCGATTGTTCTTAACGTGATCTACGTCTTCAACTCGCTGCCGATCATCTGGGTGATGACAGAGGGCGGCCCCGCCAATGGCACCGATATCCTTGTGACTTATCTCTATAAACTGGCCTTCCGCTTTGGCCAGTTGGGCAAGGCCTCGGCGATTTCGCTGATCATGTTCTTCATGCTCTTGCTCTTCACGATCCTCTACGTCGCTCTGGTCAGCCGAAACGAAACCGACGCCGCGCCCGAAGCCGAGGAGAATGCCGATGTCTAGCAAGCTCAAGAAGAGCATTTTCTACTGGCTGGCGCTTTCACCGCTCGCGGTCGTGATCCTCTTTCCCTTTGGTGTCATGTTCACCACGGCATTTCGTCCGCGAGAAGAGATCTTTGTCTATCCCGCGACATGGTTCTTCAGTGAATTCCGCTGGAGCAACTTCAGCGAGATGTGGGTCAAGACGAATTTCGGCGGCTCGCTTCTGAACAGCCTTTATGTCAGCGTTTCGGCGACAGTTTTGGCGCTCGTCCTGTCCATTCCCGCAGCCTACGCCATGTCGCGCTATCGCTTTGCCGGAAAAGGGGCCTACCGGACCTTTCTTTTGATGACGCAGATGATGTCGCCGATCGTTCTGGTCCTTGGTCTGTTCCGCCTGATGTCGTCACTCGGCCTTGTGAACGATCCGAACTCTTTGGTTCTGACCTATGCCGCCTTCAACATGGCTTTCACCATCTGGATGCTTCAGAGCTACTTCAACTCGATCCCTCGCGATCTCGAAGAGGCGGCATGGATTGACGGAGCCAGCCACCTGACCAGCCTTGTCCGGATCTTCTTGCCGCTCGCGGTTCCCGCGATGGTGGTTACTGCGATCTTCACCTTCATCAACAGCTGGAACGAGTTTGTTCTGGCCCTGACCATGATGCGCTCGTCCGAAGATTTCACTCTGCCTGTGCAGATCTTCTCGCAGGTGGCCGGGCGCTATCAGGTGGAATGGCATCACGTCATGGCGGCAACCGTTCTGGCCACCGTGCCGGTCGCCATCATCTTCTCATGGCTGCAGCGCTACCTGATCAGGGGCATGGCGCTCGGGGCCGTCAAATGACCAGTGTTTCGAATAGGATCTGACCCATGTCATCAGTCACACTCAGTGCAGTCACCAAGAAATACGGTGCGCTCGCCGTACTGCACGGGATCGATCTTGAAATCAAAGATCAGGAGTTCGTGGTTCTTGTTGGTCCCTCGGGCTGCGGGAAATCGACCCTCCTGCGCATGATTGCGGGGCTCGAAAGCGTTTCTGGCGGCGAGGTTCGCATTGGCGATCGTGTGGTCAACGACGTGCCGGCCAAATCCCGCGACATTGCCATGGTGTTCCAGAACTACGCGCTCTATCCGCATATGTCGGTTTACGAGAACATGAGCTTCTCGCTGCGCCTACGCCGGATGACGAAAGAGGTGATCGACAAGAAGGTGCGCGAGGCGGCCGAGATTCTTAACCTCGGCAGCTATCTCGAACGTTCGCCGCGCCAGCTTTCGGGCGGTCAGCGCCAGCGGGTTGCCATGGGCCGTGCATTGGTGCGCGATGCGCAGGTGTTCCTCTTTGACGAGCCGCTTTCCAACCTTGACGCCAAGCTGCGTGTTGTCATGCGGACCGAGATCAAGGCGCTGCATCAGCGTCTTCGGACCACCTCGATCTACGTTACCCACGACCAGATCGAAGCCATGACCATGGCGGACCGTATCGTCGTCATGAATGGCGGACGGATCGAGCAGATTGGCTCGCCGCTCGAGCTTTATGACGAACCGGCCAACTTGTTCGTTGCCGGCTTCATCGGGTCGCCGTCGATGAACTTCCTTGAAGGGGTTTACAAGGCCGACGCCAAAGCGCCCTCCGTTCTGATGGCGGATGGCACACGGCTTGAAGCCCCGGTCGGGACCACCGCAAAGGACGGACAGTCGGTCATTCTGGGCATCCGGCCCGAGCATTTCGTTTTGGTCGAAGACGGGCAGGGCGTTGGCCTTAAGATCAGCGTTGTCGAGCCGACCGGCGCGAACATCCAGATCTATGGCGCGCTCGGCAATACCGAGGTCTGCGCCATCTTCACCGAGCGCCGCGCCTTCGCGCCCGGAGCCGAGTTGCGCCTTGGCTGCCCGCTCGAGAAAATTCACCTCTTCGACGCTGAAAGCAGGCAGCGGATCTGATCCGCTACCCGGCCATTTGGGGCCCTACCAGCCGTTGGTGCGCAGCCAATAGTCGGTGATCTGCGGATCTTCGACATTGGCGACGACGTGGTAGCCGTCATACATCGCCGCCGTCATGCAGATGTGATTGGGCAGAGCCCGGACTTTGGTGCCGATTGGCAGCTTGTCGAAAGGGAAGGGGCCCTTCGAGGTCAGAAGGCCATGTTCCTGATAGACGTGGCCAATCCAGATATCCTCGATCGGCGCGCAGGATTGGGCCTCATAGATCAGCCCGAACCCCACATCGCGCGGCAGCCCCGGCGCGCCGGTGCTTCTGTCTTTGGAAAGGGCAAGACCACCGGCATCGATCAGCGCAGAGTTGAGGTCTTTGCGGTGTCCGACCACGGTTGCCAGAACAGTGACAGCCATATCTTCAAGGCCGTGCGAGCCGATCTCGGACTGGAACACATCGCCGAACATGTAAACGCCGCAGCGCATCTCAGTCAGGCCCTTGAACGAACGGCCATGCACGGCGGTCGGGGTGGAGCCAACGCTCACCGTGGGGCAGGGCAGGCCAGCGGCGCGCAGTTGCTCGGCTACTGTGACGGCGGCGAGACGCTCTGCCTCGGCGTAGGATTCGACCTCGGGGATCGAGCGTGCCAGATAGGAATTGCCTGCATGGGTCAGAACCCCTGCAAGGCGGGTGCCCGCCTGCTCGTGAATCTGGCGACCAAGCGGAACGACAAGCTCCGATCCGGGTAAAAGGCCTGCCCGCTTCTCGCCGGAGTCAACCTCGACATAGACATCGAAGACGACCCCTTCGCGTGCCGCGATCTCACCCACCTCGCGGATGGTTTCGACGTCGTCGCAGATCAGGCCGAGGGTCACGCCTGCTCGCGCCAGTGCGGCGGCCCGAAGGGCCTTTTGCGGCACGATGCCGACGGCATAGAGGATGTCGGTGACCCCATGCTCGGCGAAGTATTCAGCCTCCTTCAACGTAGAGACGGTGATCCCGCCGAAATTGCCCTCGGTCACGATCCGGGCAACATCGATGGACTTGGCCGTCTTGAGATGGGGTCTGAGGCGAACCCCGGTCCCTGCATATCGCTGGGTCAGCCGATCGGCATTCCGCTGAAGACGCAGCTGGTCGAGGACCAGACAGGGTGTTTGCAGATCGTAGATCGTAGGCATGATGTTCTCCGGCGCATATCTTCTCGGGGTTGCTCCAGATAGCGCGGCAGAGCGGGGCGATCAAATGCCGGTTTGGCCTTCCGCAATGACGGGAAGGTATCAGTTCCAGCCAGTATCTTCCTCAATCGGGATTTGTTTCCAGAATTCTTCGGAGACGTCCGGCAAGGGATCGCGCGAGCGGATCAGGCGGATATCGATCGGGAAGTGCCAGCGCTCGTCTCCGGCCAGAACCAAAGATCCATCGACAAGTTCCTTGCTCAGATGGCTTCGGGGCAGCCATGCGGTGCCGCGACCCTCCGAACTCATCGCTTTGAGAACTGCCGCCATATGCGAGACGAAGACCTTCTTGAAATGGGTCGGAACAGCGTGGTTTTCGAGCAGGTTCTCGATGACCTGACCGATGGCCGAGGTTTCGCTGTAGCCGAGGATATGGACCGGGTCGTCCTCGGTTCCGGGCAGCTGATCAATCGGATTACCAGCCGTGTCTGGCAGGGTCACCGGCACCAGATCATCGCTCATAAGCTTTTTCGAAGTGAAATGATCCTCAGGCAACTGCATGGGGATCAGGGGATGGGTGTAGCTGATTAGAAAATGGCACTCGCCCCTCTGCAGCATGTGGATGCAGTCGCGGAACTGGGCTGTATCAAGCCGCGTATTGAAGGTATGGCTTCGGTCTTCGATCTGCCGGAGCCAGCTCGGAAAGAAGTTGAGCGAGAGGCTATGCGTTGCGGCAAAGCGAACAGTGTTGATGTAGAGTTCGCCAATCTTGCAGGCTTCATCACGGCCCTGATACAGGCGGCGCAGCACGTCCTCGGCCACCGCCCTGAAACGCTCCCCTGAGGCGGTTAGAGTTATGGGTTGCGTTGAGCGGTTGAAAAGCTGGGCCCCGACCCATTCCTCAAGGCTCTTGATCCTGCGGCTGAAAGCGGGCTGCGTGGTATTGCGTATTTGCGCCGAGCGCGAAAAATTCCGCGTGTCGACAAGGCACAAGAAATCCTCAAGCCAACGACTTTCCATCGCACCCTCCCTGATTCTCCTGTGCAAGTGACCATCGTACCGCTCCTAGTGTGGGGCCGCGGCAGGTCCAAAGCAAGATTGACGATTACATTTGTAATTATCAGAGTCAAATGAACTAAGCATATTGAGATGCTGCGGCGAGGCTTGTCTGAGGAACTTTGCTTGAGGCGGGGCAGGGCGATAGATAGCGTCCGGGCATGACCAAACGCTCCCCCGTCCGCTACTCAAAATCAGTTCTGATGTGATCCGCCGAGCGGCTATGATTTACGTCTGGTTTTTGTTGCGGCACAGAAACGTCGAAGACCTGATGCACGAACGTGGAGTCGACGTAAGCCACGAAACGGTTCGGTTCTGGGGGAACCGGTTCGTGCCGATGTTTGCCTCTGAGATCCGGAAACGGCGGGTTGAGGGGATGCGATCCAGCCGCTGGC